>JANORP010000300.1:0-15204 GCA_031415375.1 Bacteroidota bacterium
TGCCCCCGAAAAGTGCCCTAGATTTGCCTTGATCAGCTATTGGACAACATACTTGGGGCGAATCTGGCAAGGCCTTCACCAGAAAAATGCTTGTGAAACGAAAAATGAACCGTCATGCTGAGCGATTTTGGTGTGTACAGGCCGTTGTATGGGCTTACAATTGATCGACGGCTATTGAGAGGAAATGTGGATGCCAACCCTCAAGCATTTTCATGCGATTGCCCTTTGCAAAACCCAAGCCAGCACGAGCCGACCGCGATGTGGACAACCCACAAATACTGTAAATAGGCGATTGTCCTAGATTTGCACCAGATTGAATATTCACAGTCACCACCAACTTGGAAAGCAAGCCTCGTCGCATTCGACCCAAACATCTTTTCTATAGCGTCGTCATCTGCTGCTTGGTAGGTTTATTGCTCACCTATGGTCGCTGGGAATACCTGACGCGGCGCCATGGCCCCGAGCTGGAGCGTGTCGCTGTATTTGAGTTTGAAGCGGCGGCATTGCCTGGCACGACGATCCATCGCGCAGACGACATTGCCCAAATCAAGGTGTTCTCATGTGGATCTGAGGCAGCCAAGCTGTTTCTCAAAGACCGTCAAGGCAATAAGTGGCTCATGGAGTTGGAGCGCACCACCGATGGTAGCAGCTGGACGGCCTACCACCATGGCGGATGGCAGATCGCGCTGATCTACATCGCAACAGGCAGCAAGGCGCAACGCCCTTGGTATTGGTACTGAGTGGCACCTCCGAAGAAGGTTTCCATAGAGTTCAATGAAGGCCTTGTACACAAAGCCAGATTGCTATATTTCCTATGACAAGCCAGTAAATATTTTTGTCGCCCGCTAAAAACCCTATCGACATGCGTGGATTTTGTGGGGATTTTACAGAAATTTGTGGCGTTTTAGAAGTAGCGCATGCAGAAAAGAATCAAAAATGAATACAAAGTTTACAATTGCTGGGTTGAGTTGCGTGTTGTTGATCGTGATGCTACCCGTTTTGGGACAGGCACAGCGCGTACTTGGAGGTACAGTCAAGGATGAAAAAGGGAAAGGCATCGCCTATGCACGCATCATAGTCAAAAACACGACGACCGGCACGGTCACCGATACCACGGGCCACTTCTCGCTCAAAACCAAAACCGCAGGCCCCGATACCCTGGTCGTGTCCTACCTCGGCTACCAAACCCAAAAAATCCCTGTGACCGCCACCGGTGATCAGACAGACATTGGCATCGGCTTAAAGGAAGTGGAATCGACGGTCAATGACGTCGTGATCACTGCGGGCATGATAGAAGCCAGCAACGAGAGCAATGTCGCGGTCTTGAAGCCACTGGACATCGTGACCACCGCAGGCGGCCAAGGAGACATCATCGGTGCGATCCAAACACTGCCTGGCGTGCAGCGCAACGGTGGCGACCAAACTGGACTCATGGTGCGCGGTGGCGACGTGAGCGAGGCTTCGGTGATCGTCGATGGCACCATCGCCCAAAATGCATTTGGCAGCGCCGTCCCAGGCGTGTCACAGCGCAGCCGTTTCAACCCATTCGCTTTCAAAGGCACCGCCTTCAGCTCTGGCGGCTACAGCGTGCGCTACGGGCAGGCAATGTCCTCGGTACTGGATTTGCAGACCACCGATGTTGTGGACAAAAGCAACCTCAACTGGACCATCATGATGGCGGGATTGGGCATCTCAGGTGCCAAGAAATTCAACAAGAGTTCGTTGGAATTCAGTGCATTTTACACCAATTTGAGTCCTTTTTTGCTGATCGTGAAACCCAATGTCACATTCTATGCGCCGCCGCAAGGCGTTGCGCTTTCGGGACGTTATATCGCGCAGACCGCCAAGGACAAGGGTATGCTCAAAATCGGATTTCAACAGAGCTACAACAAGACCGGCATTAGAATTCCCAACCCTGCGCTAGCGGGCGACAAGATCAATTTTTTGATTGAGAACAATTACACCTCCTTCATGGCGAGCTACCAGCAATGGCTCAAGCCCACCTTGAAGCTCTTTACCGCCGCCGCATTCAGCAACAATACCGATGACATCAGTTGGGGCAATTTTCCGGTCGCGCGCGACGACTACCGCGTGCAAGGGCGTGGGGAGGTCCTGTGGCTGCCCAAAACGCGCTTGAGCCTGCTGGTCGGCACGGAAGTGCAGCAATATCGCTTCTTACAAAAATTTGACACACTCACTGGTACCTTCCAGGAACTGATGCCTGCGGGCTATGTGGAAACACAATTCAAGCCCAAGGGTTGGCTCGGCTTCAAGCTCGGTGCACGCGCAGAATACAGCACGTTGCTAGGCAGGGGGAATATCGCGCCGAGGGCATCGGCGGCCGTCAAGACGGGTGAGCATAGCCAAGTCTCGCTTGCGGGAGGCTATTTCTACCAATCTGCGCAACCGCAATACCTCATGCAAGGCTATCGCCCCGACTTCCAGCACAGCATACATGCCCTGCTCAACTACCAGTGGATGCGCAACGACCGCACATTGCGATTGGAAGCCTACTACAAAAAATATGACCAATTGATCTTGGAGAATGGTGTCACCTACTTCCCCAACCAATTTCGCTTCTACTTTGGGCAGGTCAACAATGGTGGTGAAGGTTATGCCCAAGGCATCGACCTTTTTTGGCGCGACCGCAAATCCATCAAGAACTTTGACTATTGGATTTCCTATAGCTATATCGACACCAAAAGGCAGTACCAAAACTACCCCCAACTCGCAACCCCAGACTATGTCTCTGATCACAATCTCAACGTCATCACCAAGTATTGGGTGGATAAATTGCAGTTGAGCATCAACATGAGCTACAACTATGCAAGCGGGAGGCCGTATTATGATCCCAGAGCCACCGAATTCTTATCGGGTCGGGCCCCAGATTTTCACAATCTCTCACTCAGTGCTGCCTATTTGCGCCAGATCAAAAAGGTTTTCATGGTTGCCTTCATGGGCTTTGACAATATGCTCAACCAAAAAAATGTGCTCGGTTACCGCTATTCCAACGATGGCCTCAACCGTTACCCCATTTTGCCGCCGATCTACCGGTCGCTTTTCATAGGCTTCAACTTCTCATTGTCCAAATTCAATAAAGACGAGTTATAAATCACATGAAAAAAATCTTCACACACGCACGCTTGGCAGCCCTTGCGCTGCTGCTCATGACCGGGTTTGCCCAAGCCCAGACCTTGGAGGAAATCATCGCCAAAAACCTCCCCAACGTGAATCCCATGAAGCCTGTCAATGAGCTCATGGCCACGATGGCACAGTTTGACTTGGCCGCTGGCCAATATCCCGAGGATTGGGCTGCCAATTATTATGCCGCCTATGCCAAGGCAAACTGCTCCTATGCCTTGACGGATGCTGCCCAAAAAGACATGCTCATCGACGAGGCCGATATGTACCTCGCCAAAGTGAAAGAGCTAGGCCCTGAAAATTCCGAGACCTATGTCTTGGCCGCCATGGTCGCCAATGCCCGCATGGCCGTGGATGGTCAAAATCGCTGGCAAAAATATGGAGCCATCTTCTCCGAAAACTTGGAGAAGGCCAAGGCCCTTAACGCCGAGAATCCGCGCATCTATTACCTGAAGGGCACTTCTGTGTTTTACACACCCGCCATGTTTGGCGGTGGTAAAAAGCCTTCCCTGCCCATGTTTGAGCAAGCGAAGCCTCTCTTTGAAAAGGAAAGCAAAGCATCCGTCCTCGTGCCTTGCTGGGGTATGGAAATGAATGAATACCACATCGCTGAGTGCAACAAGCCCGATGAGGAGCCTGCCAAGGCCGAAAAAGGTGGCAAAGAAAAGAAAAGCAAAGGAAAATAAGCGGGTTTGTAGCTGCTGATCCTGAAATGGGAATGCCTCAGGCATTCCCATTTTGCTTTCTGGAATGCCTTCCTGAATTTTGAGGCATGGAAATCGACATCAGAGAAATCCGCATGGAAGATGCTGCGACTGCCGCAAGGCTGTCGGGGCAACTAGGCTATCCAACTACAGCGGGGGAGATGGAGGCCCGCATTGCGCAACTGTTGCAATCGCCGAGCGAGGTGGCCTGGGTCGCTGCGCTGGGCGGAGGCCTGATCGGATGGATACAAGCATCGCGCATGATGCGCCTAGAATCGGGGCCATTTGCCGAGATCACGGGATTGGTCGTGGACGCCCGTGCACGTGGCGCGGGCGTGGGCAAGCAGCTGGTCGCGCAAGTGCAAGCATGGGCGCTCGCGCAAAGCTATACCCGTGTCGTGGTGCGCATGAACGTGACCCGCACGGAGACGCATGGGTTTTACAGCAAGCTCGGGTTTGTGGAGAAAAAGCAGCAGGTGGTGTGGGATCGGCAACTGCCCGCGTTGTAGCGGTCGATCACGCGTATGTTAGGCGTGCATCAAGGCATCCAAGCCCTTGCCTTGCCTAAAATCCTTGCACCATTTACGTGCCTGCTCAGGCGTGATACTGATGATGCCCGCACTACTCAGGTAACGCAGGGCCTTGGCTTCCCGCCATGAGATACCACCATCGATGATGATCCCCAAAACGATGAGTTTGGAATACGCAGCCCTGATCGCTGGTGTGCTAGCCTTGATTTTTTGGAGAAATGCCAACCTGTCGGGCTCCATGTCCTTGAATTCTTGCAAGTCAAATACCTCCACTAGCCGCTTGACGAGGATGTAATGGTTGTGGTGAAACTTGCGCTTGACAGTGACGACATATTGCAATGCATCAAAAATATTTTGCTTGAAATCTTCATCCTCATGCAGGGAGTCCAGTTTTTCGCAAAGGTCATGGATGAGACCTGGCGCCATGATATAGACCTCAGCTGCACGTATCACCCCCCAAGTCGCAATCGCATTCCACACAAAAAACAGTGGCACACCTACTACGGTATCGGCATACTGCCGCAGCTCATTGCGCAAGACCGTTTTGATCACCACAAACTTCACAAAAAAATTGGCCAGCGTCGCCCGAAAGAGGTTCCACAAAGTGAAGAGAAAAAGTGTGAAACGCGACGTATCCTCATAAGGGTCAATGCCAAATTGCAAGCTTTGTTTGTTTTTGCTCTCCAAACCTACCGTAAACAATTGCTCGAGGTGCAAATCATAGTTGGGATCGCGTCGATCGGGAAATCCGCAGGCATTGGCGACCTCGGCGACAACCCAGATATTGATGCGTGTGAGCATAAAAAGCTCAGCAAACACGATCAAGAGGCTGTAAATCTGCTTGAGGTAATTGAAATCGAATTGAAACAACTTCAAATCGATCGGGATCACAAAGTCCAGCAAGCGCTTCTCCCCCACCAAATACATCGGCAAATAATAGGCGAGTACCGCAACCGCACCACATAAGCCAGCATAGAGCATCGCCTTGCGCTTCACCCCGGCGATCCAAGCACGCTCATCTGGATTCAGAATATGAAACTCATCTGTAGGCAAAGGCTTGCCCTCCTGCAACTTCAAAAAGTAGCGGTAGGCGATGCGGTGGTGAAGCGGTCTTTTCTTTGGGGGGGCCATAGCCAAATAATCGTCGTGCAAACTACGAATTTTACTAGGGAAAAGACAGCAACCTGGGCAAAAACAAAGTTGCGTGCGAGGCGCTAGACCGTTCTTACGACCCGATCCTCAAACCAGTCCTCCTCACAAAATATATTTGCATATCAGCGACTTACCGACTAACTTCGCCATTCATTCACACTTAACAAAATTCATAGACATGAAAAAAATTGTTTTTACAATCGCATTGATGCTGACCGCATTTGTCGGCTTTTCCCAATGCAAAATGGACAGCGACAGCCGCACCTTGCGCAACTCCAGCAACTCCTCGATCGGCAAAATCGATAGCGATGGTGTCACCATCCGCAACAGCAGCAACAGCGCTGTCGGCAAAGTCGATAGCGATGGCGTGACCATCCGCAACAGCAGCAATTCCATGGTGCTCAAAATCGATGGCAACACGATCCGCAACAGCAGCAACAGCAGCATCGCCACCATGAGCGATGTCTCTCGCGCCCTGGGCGTCTCCAGCCCCAAAGCTGCCCACGTGGCACTTTGGTGGTTCCTCTGCAAAAACTAAGGCTTGCTCACCAGCGCCAGCGTACAAAAGGCCGCCCCGATGGGCGGCCTTTTGCATGGCCTACCATGTAACCGAACCCCACTTTTTGGTTTTGGGCAATCATCTGTAATTTCAAAATTGAGGTATCAATGCAAGAAACATGCGCATCCCCTCTCGAATCCTCAGCATCGTCCAGTTGCTAGTCGCTACCGCGACAACTCTATCGACGCCACCAAGCGGCTCTACCGCATGCAGCTGTAGGCCGATCCAAGTAGCGTGGACAAAAGCGCTCTCATTGCCAGACGCGCATGAGACGGCCGACCCCTTGAAAATGCGCGTCGATAGGCCCGCTAGCGACGCATAAACAATTTGAAAATTGCAGGGTTAAGCTCAAATATGCAGCCTCATCTTGAACCAGATATCTACGATCCTCGATTTGTCCTTGCATTGTTTGATGAAATGAGTGGCTCCTATGAGCGAATGAACTACATTACCTCATTTGGATTTAGTGAGCGGTGGCGACGACAACTCGTAAAGGCCGCCCAACTACAGCAAGCAGAGGTGGTTGCAGACTTGATGACCGGGATGGGGGAATGTTGGAAGCCGATCTTGCGCCGGATAGGCCCAAACGGAAAATTGATCGCCCTGGATTTTTCAGAGGGCATGTTGCGCCATGCACGTACTAAAATGGCGCAGTCTCAGCGTCACAATATCAAAATTCTTAAAGAAGACCTCTTCCAAAACTCGATCCCCGATGGCAGTGTTGATGTCGTGCTTTCGGGCTTTGGCATGAAGACATTTTCGGATGCGCAACTCGCAGACATGGCCTGCACAATCTCCCGCATGCTCAAGCCAGCAGGGCGCATCGCCCTCATGGATGTCTCGACACCCAGCAGTAGATGGATGCGCGGGCCCTATATGTTTTACCTCAACAGGGTGATCCCATTGCTGGGCCGACTCTTCCTCGGCAATCCTGAAAATTATCAAATGCTCGGCCGCTACAGCACCGAATTTGGCAATGCTCAAAAAGTCGCCAAAATATTCAATGACAATGGCTTAGATGTCAAATATGTCCAATATTTCTTTGGATGTGCATCTGGCGTAGTGGGAACATTGCGCAAATGAAAGGCCTCAATTACAATTGGATTTTTCCTATCTTGGACCTCGAATCTACCCTCAAAAAACGACTGCTTCCAAGATGGAACCGATCTACTTTGCTACCCCAGAGGAATTCCGAAATTGGTTCATGGCCCATCATGCACACGAACGGGAATTGATCGTGGGGTTTTGGAAAAAAGGTAGCAAAATCCAGAGCATTGATTGGCCGCAATCGGTCGATCAGGCACTTTGTTTTGGGTGGATCGACGGTGTGCGCCGCAGCATCGACGCGCAGCGCTATTGCATCCGCTTCACGCCGCGCAAGAAAAATAGCATTTGGAGTGCTGTGAATATCAGACGCATGCAAGAACTCGATGCAATGGGCCTGCTCACCGAGCCGGGACGCAAGGTGTGGCAGGAGCGCAATCCAAGCCAGCAAAACGGCTACTCAATCGCACAGGAAACGCATAGATTGACTCAGCAAATGGAAGCGATTTTTCAGGCAAATCTGGTCGCTTGGGAAAATTTCAACAGCATGATCCCGAGCTACCGCAAGGCCGCGATGTTTTGGATCATGCAAGCGAAACAAGAAGCTACGCAGTTGAAACGCTTGGCGATTTTGATTGAATGCAGCGAATCCAATCGCAAGATTCCACCCATGCGCAGAACAACGGCCGAATGAACGAGGCGCTTTATTTCGCCACCGAAGGCGAGCTTTGGGAATGGTACAGCCATCGCAGCGCGGGCTGCACCGAGGTGTGGCTCGGGCTCTACAAAAAGGCGAGTCGCATCCCCAGCATTACCATCGGCGAGGCGATGGATATGGCCATCCGCTTTGGCTGGTCAGAAAGTAAATGGCAGACGGTGGATGCGCAGCGGTTTTGCATTCGCTTCACGCCTAGATTGCCCCGCAAAAAATGGTCAGCGCTCACGATCAAGCGGTTCCTCGAGCTGGAAGCCTTGGGCGAAATCCAAGAAGGTGGGTATCAGGCTTGGGAGAATCGGAAGCTTTAACAGCGCAATTCCTCCCACAACTTCGCCGCACAAGCGCGACAACTACAGCTGATCTGCAAAATGGAAATTCACTTTTCCAGTCAATTTCCAGCCACGCGGTGTCTCGATGCTATCGTACAAGGTGACCACATACTTTTTGGTGCCCACATTCAAAATGACATACAGATCACGACGGTTCAACTTTTGGGTGTTGCTTTCCTTCGCCATATCTGTCCTCAGAAATTTTGCTTTTGCAATGCCGTCGTCCCCCAATTGCTCGCGCACATGGCCGATCAAAAACGCCATTCTTTCCTTGATTTCAGGCAATTTATCATTCCACTTTGCGACTTGCTTTTCTATTTCCTCAGCATCTGTCCCTTCCTTTTCCATCATTGCACGCAACGTAGCCTCATCCAGCAACAGGTCCATCAAGCCATCCACGCGCTGCTTTTTCAAACTGGCGAGCACCATGCGACCCAACTTATCCTCAGGACTTGCCGCCTCAGCGTAAGAATGCCATGCGAGGAAAATGACCATCAAGCACAGCAAGAGCATTGTAAACCTTTTCATACGCAATATTCTTTGACACAAAACTAGCGGTTTTGAGACAATTGGCAAATTCCTGAAAAGTGAAGCGTGCGAAACACAGCGCGGCAAGGCGCTCGTAAACCAACCCACACATCATTTCTCAAATACCATTCGCCACGTGTTGCCCTCGGCATGCGCCTCCAAAACATGCACACCATGCGGGAGTCGCGCAACATCCAGCCTGCCACTGCA
The DNA here is from genome assembly GCA_031415375.1 of Bacteroidota bacterium. Taxonomy (GTDB): domain Bacteria; phylum Bacteroidota; class Bacteroidia; order J057; family JADKCL01; genus JADKCL01. The sequence goes on from JANORP010000300.1 coordinate 8,916, forward strand.
ACCGAGCTGAAAGGCTTCATACTCCAAGACTCCTGCGATGGAATAAATTTTGAGGCTCACATGCTTTCCTTCAAAAGCAGGAACTGTCCAATTCAGAACATTCTCCACCGGATTCGGGAACAAGCGCCCTATCGTCATGATTTCCGATTCGACACGGACCGCGTAAAACTCCAAGGAATCCGAAATCAACACATGTTTCAGAAGCGAATCAACCTGCACGCCGACTTTGTAGGTGCCGGATGGCGCAAACACGAGGCTCTGCGAGCGCCCGCCCCAAATTGCGGGGAGCGTATCGCCGTTGAAATACCATTGCCAAGCATAGCCGCCCACAGCCGCAAGCATCTGCCCATTGGCCACAATCTGTGGCCTCGGCAAAGCTAGCAGCCGCAAAACCTCACCCGCGATCTGCCGCGTAGCCACCGTATCGGGGTGCAAACCATCTGGAAAATGGCCCCCCAAACCCGCTGTAAATCCATGCAAATCGATTTGATCGAGGCAATGAAGCCGCGCATGGGCGCGAATCGCAGGCACAATCTGTCCAGCGATCACCTGTTCATCCACCCCAAATGCATTGATCCCAGCCGTCGGCGGCATACAAATCCACACCCGCGCGACACTCGGCAGCGTATCGATGGCCATCCACAAAGAATCATAATCCTTTGCAAAATCGCCCGCATAATTTCCCCAAATCGGTGGCTTGGAATCATTGGTTCCCAACGATAAAACCACCTGCTGCGGCGCAAAGGGCAGCAAATGACGAAACATCTCCGTGCGGAAATAGGGATTGCCCGCCTGCCGAATCACAGCCGCGCCAGGCGCGCCAAAATTCTCCACGAGAAATGTCGGCCCCAAACTATCCTGCACAATCGAGGGATAACTCTGGGAAATTTGGTCAGGCAATCCCCATCCCCACGTGATGCTATTGCCCACACAGGCGATGCGGACACCCGATGCAGGCGTACACAGGGAATCGCAAAAACCAAAACAGACCCAAGGCAACACAGTGTCATTGGCAGGGACATCAAGGTAGCGGTAGGTATTGAAGGCGCATCCGCCGAAGACGCCCTCCGCTTGGCCCCAAGCATTGCCATTGACAAATTTATAGGTCGCGACCGAGCCCGCAGGCAAGCTCAGCGTGACCGCAAAGTGCCCTGGACTCACAGAATCCACCAAAGTCGCCGCAGGATTCCAATTGTTGAGCGAGCCGACGATGTGGATGCCATTCGTGTCCATCGCCGAAAGCGACGACATATCCACCCGAAAGGTCACATTGGTCGCGCGTGCCCCCAAAAAGGTCAAGAACCAAGCAACAAAAATCGTCCAAAAGCGAAGCGGGGTCGGCATTTGTACCAAGTTACAAAAATTGCGAAAGCAATTTTCAGTTAGCAGTTAGCAATTAGCAGTTAGCAGTTGCGCAAACTGCTAACTGCTAACTGCTAATTGCTAACTGCCACCTCCAATCCCCCTCAATCAAGCCCCACATCTGAGCGGATGCGCATCTCTTTGGGGAAGTGGTTGTTGATGCGGCCTTGCAGGGCTTTGATCCAGCCGAGATTGCGGCCATTGTAGCGCACGATGCCCCAACCCATCCAACCAGGGTGGTCTTGGTGCAACTCAGTGCGCTTGAGGAAACGCAGGGCCTGCTCCAAGTCCAGTTCTGAGGTCGGGATGTCGGCGCTTTGGCGCTCGCTCATGGCGAGGTCATGGTCGGGCACGAGTTGCTCGCGCTTGAGCTCGCCGAGCTTGATGCCGAGCTTGATCGGGTTCAATTGGCTGGCGATCCCCGCCAATTGCTCGGCTTGGGCGATCGGGACAGCAAAGGCCGTTTCGCCCAGCATATAATAGGTGTAGCCCTCGGGCTGATCCATCCATTCCCCGAGCAGCGCGCACTGCTTACGCGTGGCCGCTTGCAGGTCCTCGCGCTCACGGGCGGGGGGGCGTTTTTTGGCGGATTTGGCATTGCGACCTGCATCCATGCTGCCGCGACCGCCGCCTGTGGCCTTTTCCAGACAGGCCAGGAAAAAGCCCTCGCCTTTCGTTTTGTGCGGATAAGCATGGTAGGTGTGGCGCATTTCAGGAGAATAGCCAGCGGTCGTACCCGGTGTGAGGCCCCATTCCGCAGGGAAATCGAGGGGCACGATGCGCATACCCGGCATTTGGTCGAGCAGCCATTGGATGATGGCCTCGTTTTCGGTGGGATTGTAGGTGCAAGTGCTGTAGATGAGGCGACCGCCAGGTGCCAGCGCGCCGACGACATCGCTCAAGATATCGCGCTGACGGTCAGCGCAGTCCTGTACCATTTTGGGCGACCAATGGCTGATGACCTTGGGATCCTTGCGAAACATGCCTTCTCCCGAGCAAGGCGCATCCACCACGATCAGGTCAAATGCATTCTGGATACCCACAAAATCGCGTGGGTGGTTGTGGGTGATCGCAACATTGGGATTGCCCCAGCGGCTCAGATTTTCCTCCAAGATGGCCGCCCGGTTGCGCACCAACTCATTGGAAACCAAAGTGCTGCCCGCGCTCATTTGCGATGCCAGCAAAGTGCTCTTCCCGCCAGGTGCCGCACACAAATCCAAGATGCGCAGGTCACGCGAAAAATCGGCTGCCTGCGCAATGAGCATCGAGCTCGCCTCCTGCACATAAAAAGCGCCCGCATAGATGAGCGGATTTTTGAAGAAAGAAGGTCTTTCCGCCAAATAAAATCCATCTCGCGCCCACAAAATCGGGCTAGTCCCCTCAAAAATCGCGCCCGGTTTCTGCAAGTTCACGCGCAACGAAGTCGGTGGCGCATCATTGAGAGCAGCGACAAACGCCTCATATTCAGCACCAAGCTGGAGGCGCATCCGCTCAACAAAGGGATTGGGAAGTGGTAAGGACATAGGCGAAGATAGGCAATTTTGCCGGAGGCGCAGGTACCAGCGTAGAGGCGCGGGCCTCCGGCCCCGAACGCCGCCCAAAGCCAAGCCTCCGGCTTGCTACGCACACGACTTCGCAGGAGGAATTGCCCAACAATCAGCTACAGACCAAAGACAAACACCGATAAAAAGAAACTGAAAAAAGCATAATTAAACGGAAAAGACTACAATCATTTGATTTGATTGTACATATCCGAAAGCGCCAAAATCAACGCTTCTTCCAAGAAAGTGACGATATTTTTCTGTTTAGGAGACATATCACTATCCAACAGCGATAACAAGTGAGGTGGTATTCCAAGGTGCAAACGACCCGCGTCCGCCTTTGATCGGAGTAACCTATAGTACGATCCCAAAGCAAAAACGCCTTCTTCTCCTATCGGATGATAAAAAATAATCCAAATCGAATAGCCAATGTGCAAACTAGCAACATCAATCTGTAATCTGATTATTTCAACCGGAGAATCTGGCAATGCAGGTTGATCATGTCGTTGAGCATATTGGGCAAGACCTACATCGTCAATCGATAGTCCATCGCCCAAAGAAACTACGCGCTCGACTTCAACCCTAGTATTTTCACCAAGCGTGCTACGAAGTTTGGCAGCACGATCAGATAAAAATTTGAATACCACCATAGAAACCCACGCTCTATTAACCTCGATTAATTCGCGACGGGTTTCTTGAATTTCCATTTCCAAGATTTCCTTGCGTCGGCTAGACGCAATACGTTCAGCAAGTAGATTCTCGACCTCCTCCAAAGACTCACTCACCACCCCCTCAAAATCCAAAGCCCGCTCAATCTGCCGCTTCTGAATCATCGCAAAATACCGCACCAGCTCATTCGGCTCCCCCGCATCCGCCTTCTCCAAGGCCAAAATATACTTCAGCTTTGCCTCCTCGCGCAAAACCGTGATTGGAAACAAATTGTGCTTGATCAAAATGAGCGAAGCCAACAGACGCACAACCCTCCCATTCCCATCTTGAAAGGGATGTATCGTCGTGAAAGCATGGTGTACCCAAGCGGCGATGATGAGCGGATGAAGCCCCTCGTCCTCCAGCCCATGGTAAATATGCACCAACTGATCCATCTCTGAAGCCACCTGAATTGGTGGACAATACATGATCACCGTGCCATCTGAGCGCGTTGGATTATTTTCCCATTCTTTATAGGTGCCTTTGAGCAACTTGATTTGGGTACGGTTGCCAAACGAATCCCTGCCCTCAGCCGCCAACTGACTGCGTGTCACGAGCGAATGAAGCTCTTTGATATACCCAGTCGTAAGTGGCCGTTCTTCCTTGATCAAATCAAACACAAAATCCAAAGCCTCCAAATGATCCTTCAAATGGCGCATGAGCTGATCAGAAGGAATGTTGGCATCGCCATGGCTGAGAAAACCCTCCACAAAACCCTGCTGGATCAAGGTCTCTGTCACACCACGATCGATGTCATACAGGCGCTCGACCACCCCAGTCTCAATCGCGTGCTCACGTTTCAAACGTTCCAAAAAATCAACATAAGCCTTGGAATCCAGTCTGAGACGTGCACGGCGTGCAAACCAAGCACTGGATAGGTCGTCCAAAATTGAAGTATCGGTGCCTCTCCAACCATCCTCAAAACCAATGGGTTTCCACAACCGATGGATATTCTTCTCACTCATGATTCAAAAATAGGAAAAATGCACGCAATCTCTCCAGGCCCGATGTAAGATTCCCACCCCAAAAACCGACCCTTCAAAAACACCAAACCAATTTCGTGGCACGCACAGCACATTCACAAAAATTCACAAACGCTCGTTAGCCCCAATTTGCGTGTTAATGAATTCATCAATTCAATCGCCCATTTACTAAACAAAACGAAATGATGGGCGTAAAGAACTAACAGATCGGATGCTAAGCCGATTGATTTCTGCTACTTAGATCAATTTCAACTACGGGTTATGAAAAGCTACGCCAAGATCCTCCTTGCATTGTTGATCGTTTTGGTCGCCCAGCAAGTGTCGGCCAACCCCAGACGGCACTACAGCTATGAGCGCACCTCCATTGGCTTCAGGGCAGGCTGGATCGGCGCCCCCAATGGACTCACTGTGCGCAAGGTGGTCGGCAACGCAGTGGCATTTGAGTTTGTGGCAGGCTACAACCACAAATATGGACGCCACTCCGACATCCCAGACATCAAAAAAGGGAATTCATTTGTCGGTGCGAGCTTTGCCCCTTTCTTCTTGGTGAGCGAAGGCAACCTGGGCGTCGCCATCACGGCCGACATCGGTGCACGCCTCAACTACCACCACTACAGGTTCATCAGCATACCTGAGTGGGGACCCAAAATCACCCCCGAGGCCATCGCTGGCTTGGGAATGCAAGTCGAATTTTCAGAAAAAGTCGAGCTATTTGCCGACTGCCACGTGAAATACTTCAATGAGCCTCATGGCAACTATGTTGCTGGCATCGAAAGCGGACTCGGAATACGCTTTGCGCTCAATTGAACAGGATTATTTTCCACCACCCAGCTGTTTGACCAGGTCTCCGTCTCCACGACGGGGGCCTTGGTCTTTTGGGGGAATTGTGATTGTCGAAATTGTAAGCGGTGGGTCAATGGCAATCTCGTTGCCGATTCGGAGCGGTCATCTACTCCAAAATTGAGACGACACCTCCTATTCCGTAGGTTGCAACCCAATGTAACAGAGATAGAACCCGCGGCAGATGCCTGCCCTGCCCTGAGCCGAATGGTGCCGCAGGGCTATCGACCAATTGCCGCAGCCTGTCCCGCGTATTGTCGAGGGGGCGAAAAGAGGCCGATCCGAAAACCTCTTCGGATAACCGCAATTCCATCACACAACGATACTCGATTCTAGCTGAAGCCCCGTTTGCCTGCGTGAATTGCTTAATCCGCGAAGCTAAACCCGGGGGAATTAAAAATGAGAAAACCAATGTCAGCAGTGAAACCCAAAATCGGGCGATGATGGATTATCCACCCACTTACAAATCGCAATCCCTCAATCGATGTCGAAAATGCTGCTGCCCGCGCCAGTGCTGTCTTGATTGACGAGCTCAGACTTGGAGGGGCAACTGAACTCCACATAGCCGGGCGGTGCGATGAAGGGATCCTCTGGAAGGTCGATGCCCTTGTCGGCATAGACATATTTCATGTAAATGGCCCAAATCGGCAGCGCCATGTTGGCGCCTTGGCCGTAGGCAGTGCGGCTAAACCGCAAGCGGCGATCGTCGCAGCCCACCCAGACGCCCGATACGAGATTGGGCGTGGAGCCGATGAACCAACCGTCGCTATTGTCTTGCGTCGTACCCGTCTTGCCCGCAATCTGATTCCTGAAACGGTAGGTGCCGCGCAACCTGGAGGCCGTGCCACCGAGGTG
>JANORP010000301.1:0-18380 GCA_031415375.1 Bacteroidota bacterium
CCTATCCACTGTGTAAATTGCCCCGAAATCGAAAGTCTATGTATCCGAAGTTTGCCCTATTCGCACTCATCCTCGTCACTTGCACCCAACTGTGGGCGCAGAAAAAGGCAGATCCAGCCACCTTTTTGCAAAGTGGCCCCATGGTCGGTTACAGCGAGATGCGCGAGGTCATGCTCTGGGTACAACTAAATCGCCCCTGCCAGGTCTTTGCGGAATACCAGGAGCGCGATCAGCCCGCATCAGAGGTCTTTTCCACCAATGCCATCCAGACCACTTCCATCGACGCCTTCACAGCCCACCTACTCGCCGACAAAGTGCTCCCCGGCAAAACCTACGACGCATGGCTGCGCATCAATGGCAAAAAGGTCGTGTTGCCCTACCCTTTTCAGTTTCACGCCCGCGACCTTTGGCAATGGCGCACAGATCCACCCGCCTTTCGCGCGATTGTAGGGAGCTGCTCCTATTTCAATGACTCACTTTATGACCGCCCAGGCAAGCCCTACGGCGGCGAATATGAAATATTCAGCAGCATCGCCCAAGAAAAAGGCGACCTCATGCTCTGGCTTGGCGACAATATCTACCTCAACGAACCTGACTGGAATACCCGCACAGGCATCCAATACCGCTACACGACCAGCCGCAGTTACAAAGTCTTGCAACCATTGCTGGCGCAGATGTCGCACTATGCCGTCTGGGATGACCACGACTTTGGACCAAATGACGCCGACCGCAGTTTCATTCACAAAGACCTCACGCGCGCAGCCTTTCAAGCCTTTTGGGCCAATCCCAGCTATGGTATCAATGGCCAAGGCGGCATCACAAGTATGTTTAGTTGGAGTGATTGTGATTTTTTCCTGCTCGACGACCGCTGGTTTCGTTCGCCCTACCTGCGCAAGACTGGCGACAAAATCATGCTCGGGGAGGGACAAATCGAATGGCTCATAGATGCCCTGCGCAGTAGCCAAGCCACATTCAAATTTGTCTGCGTCGGCAGCGTCGTTTTGAGCACCGCCAATGTGTATGAAAACTACATCCGCGTTGCGCCAGAGGAGCGGCAGCGACTACTCGATGCCATTCAGGCCGAGGGTATCAGCGGCGTGATTTTCTTGACAGGCGACCGCCACCATACCGAGATGAGTAAATGGAAACCCGTCGGCGGCTTCCCCATCTATGACCTCACGGTCTCCCCTTTTACCTCAGGTACTTACGGAGGAGATGGCGCCGCCAATACACTGTTGCTACCAGGCACAGAGTATGTGGGTCGCAACTATGCAGCCCTCGACGTGAGTGGCCCACGTCTTGATCGTCGCGTCACAATCACGATCAAGGACAAGTCTGGCAAACAGGTCTGGCAACAAGAAATCAAGGCCGCTGACATGCTCCAAAAATAATGCTGAGAGACGTCTGGGATGCCTCATTCTGAGTTCGAAACGTCGGAAAAAACGCACTAAATCCCAGTTTTTTTTGAAGAAAACAAGGATTTGTCAACGGAAATGCCTATCTTTATTCAACCCGAAAAGACCTCCAATAAAGTCAAATTCGGATATTCTTTGTTCCACCACTCAATGGATTATACTGTATGAAAAACATGAATGCGGCGGTTCTATTTGGCGGCCTTTTAATTTTTGGATCAGCGCTCATTTACTCTTTGGTATCTGGCAATAGCCTGCTCAATCCCCAAACGGGAACTGGAGGCAACTTGACGATCGAGCGCGTTGTGCTTGGCGTATTGCTTGCAGCTTCCGTTGGTCTGGCGTTTTTCTTAGGAAACCGTAGGAAGTAATCGATTGTCACCCATGAATGAGAAGAACGATGCGCAATTGCCGAGTGGCATTGTGCATCGTTCTTCATTTTTGAAGTCCCCTTATGCGATATTCGTAAAGAGGTTTTGAATATCGTCGTCTTCCTCGATGCGGTCTAGCATCTTCTCAATGTCCAGGAGTTGCTCCTCAGAGTACTCGACGGGGCTATTTGCGAGCCGTTGGAGCGATGATTTTTTCACTTCTAGCTTAAGGTCGTCTAGCGCCTTGGACATCGTGCCAAAGGCTGTATAGTTGGCATAGGCATAGATCGTACCTTCCTCGACTTCGATCTCGTCGAGGCCGGCATCGATCAAGCTAAATTCCAACTCCTCAAGGTCGATCCCTGGTTTTTGCACGATTTCAAACACGGCTTTTCTGGAAAACAAGAACTCAAAGGATCCTGTCGGCACCATGCCACCACCTGCCTTGCTAAAGTAGTTTTTCACGTTTGCGACGGTGCGCACGGGGTTGTCGGTGGCACATTCGACCACGACCATGACACCGTGAGGGCCTTTGCCTTCATAGATCACTTCCTTCATCTCCTCGGCATCCTTGCCCGATGCGCGGGCAATGGCGTTGTCGATGTTGTCTTTGGGCATGTTTTCGGCCTTGGCATTCATGATCGCTGAACGCAGCTTGCCATTGGCCTCGGGGTCAGAGCCGCCTTCCTTGGCGGCAATGGTGATCGCTTTGGAGAGTTTCGGGAAAATCCTGGACATTTTGTCCCAACGCTTTTCCTTGGACGCACGGCGGTATTCAAACGCTCTTCCCATTTTCTTGGTGGTTTTGAGAGAATTATTCAAATGAAGGCCGCGAAGATACGAAAACTGACACGATCAGCACAAGCCTTTCAAGATTGTGTTGCGGGGCAAACCTCCCATTGGCACACAACTTATTCATTTTTCGCATGAAAAACACCCCTCAGCGGGTACGGTCTCATCGTTGAGTCAGCTTTGCCTTGTCTCGACTATTGGGAATTTTGAGGGATCATTGGCCGTCCGGGAAAAGACCTTTGAGAACGCGGTGAGATGCTTGATTGAGATCAAACCTTCAAAATGATTTCTTTCGACCACGACGAGATGGGGAGGCGTGAGACCACTGCAATGCGATCGATGCCTCGGCGAATTGTTATCAATAACTTTGATCAAAATCATACAACCATTGCGAAAATCATTGAATCCCCATGATTTCTCATTTATTTTTGCATCGTTAAGCATCATCCAATTCCTCGATCTATATGCTTGCAGAGTGGACTACGATCATATCGGTTTTGATTTTTGTTGTACTCACGACAGTCGAAGTGATCTTGAGCCGTCGCCGTGCAATGAATTTGTACGAGCATCACGATACCATCGCCAATATCGCCTTGGGGGTGATCACCTTTGTTTCTAAGATCGGGAGCAAAGCTGCCATCTTGGCGGTCTATTCGTCCATCTTCCAACTGGCTCCGTGGAAATTTCCTGAAAATTCCGTGCCATGGTTCTTCTTAGGCCTGTTGATCAACGACTTATTTTTTTACTGGTACCACCGTCTTTCGCACACGACGCGCTTTTTCTGGGCGCTCCATGTGGCGCATCACAGCTCAGAAAAATTGAACTTCACCACCTCTGTGAGGGGCAATTTTGTAAATAACTTATTCCATGCCATCTTTTGGATCCCAATGCTGCTATTGGGCTTCCCTCCTGCCATCGTGCTCACGACCGACCTATTTTCCTATTTCTACCAATCTTTCTTGCATACGCAAATCATCCCAAAATTGGGGCCGATCGAGTCGATCATGAACACCCCGAGCCACCACCGCGTGCACCATGGAAGCAATCCGCAGTACATCGACAAGAATTATGGGGCCGTCTTCATTTTTTGGGACAAGCTCTTTGGCACTTTTGAGGAGGAGTACGAGGAGGTGAGATACGGGCTTACCAAACCTATTATGACCCGCAATCCATTCAAAATCGCTTTCCATGAGTTTTGGGTGATCCATAGGGATATGATGGCACGTAAGGGGATCGCAGGAAAAGTGAAAGAACTTTTCCGTAAACCTTGAACTGCAATCATTGTCATTGCTGTTGCAGATTCACCACAATTTCCAAAGCCCTCGCTCACGCAAGGGCCTTGGAAATTGGGAAATGTTGGAAAACAATCTTCTAGATCTTGAAAAAGAAATAGGCATAAGTCGGTCCAGCAGACCAGTTGTAGCGACCGGTCGTCAACCGCAAGCCATAGGAAAGTGCAGCGATGTAAATGCAAGTCTCGGTGATCGGTGGATTGATCGTGACCAAACCCCCGACACTCGTGACCCCAGGCCGCGCATTGGGATTCACAAACGGAATCTCAAAAGGTGCCACCAAGGGATCGCTTTGGTTGGCATTGTAGCCCGAGGGGCCATTTTGATCCAAGTTGAGCGAGACTGCACTGAGATGAGGATGATAAACAGAGTAAGCCAGCGTGGGTTGCTCGTTGAATTCAGCACAATAAATAGTGTCGCCGACCGCATTTTTCACCTCCAACGCAGCGAAGATGCCATCGTTGCTCAAGACGATGCTGTTGAGCGTGCGCCCATTCCCAAGGGAATCTGCGTAACTGCCTCCACCGAGGTCCTCGCGACACTCAAAACGTATGGCCACCTTCTCGATCGGCCAATAGTCGGCGGGATTGACTTGCACGCCAGCCTTGGCGTATGCCGGCACCGCATGCGCCGTCGTGAGCGCACCCGAATTCAAATGCAGGAGCAGGGCATTGTCCTCAAAATACCAAGTCTCTGTAGCCAAATTTGCTGGCGAGATGCCGACACCGTAGGGATCGTCAGTAAATGTGCGGCTGATCGCCTTTTCCAGGCTGATCCATCCAGCGGCATCAACATCGGCTTCCGTCACATCGATCGTGACAACCTTGTAGCTGGGGAAAAATGGTCTGATCATCTTTCCAACGGTAAAGTTGCCAAACGTACCTGCTGCAGGCGTCACAGGGCTAAATGCGCCGGCAGGGACTGCTGCTGCACCGTTATCGGCGGTCGAATCTGACACCATGAAGCGCCATTGCATGGGATTGCCAGTGGTCGAGTAGCGCTTCACAACGCCCTCCAAGGGCAACACGCTGAAAAATCCATACTTGTAAGCCCCACCATAACCCTGCGCGTCAAAATCGTTGAGGTTGCTGTCATCGGGAATCAAATAGGTGCCCACATTGGTCCAGATCGGGTTGTCGTCGTCGCCGTCGCCAGGGATGGCATCGATGCACAACTCGACACACCAGCAATTGGAGCGATCCTTGCGGCCCTCTTTCTTGCCATCGGCGCGGGTCTCGGTATAGACCGCGGCGCCAGCCGATTCGACGATGAAATAGACATCTGGGCCCAAATCACCTCCAAAAGGCGTCTCGACATTGATGATCGGCGAGAGGAAGGTGTGCTTGAAATCGATGCTGCGGTAGCAAATCTTGAAATAGCCTTGGGCATCGGTGTCGGCCTGGCCGAGGAAGTCATCTTTGATGACGTCGGCGTCCATAGCCTTGACGGTGAGGCCCACCAGCGGCCGCTTGGTCTTGCAATCGACGATGCGCCCACAGATGCACCACACATCAAACAAAGCCATCAAGCGGCACCAGATCGCGTAGGAAATGCGAAAATCCCAAAGAAAACTGGGCAGTCGATCGCTATTTCCCCACTCAGGTTGGAAGACCGCGAGGACAATGTACATCGTGGGGTGTTTTTTTTCAGGTCCCTTCATGGGTGCCATGTAGGGCACTTCCAAAACTGCGATCAAGGCGCCGCCTTGGTAACCTTGTTGCCGGTCATCGATACCAATTTTATAGGAACCGTCTTCGCCGAGGGGTTCTCTGGCAAGCTGCTGCCCCAGCTGACCGAGATCTTTTTCAGAAACGATTTGCAGTGCATCTTTCGGTGCATTCCGCAATGAATCCAACTGCTTTTGGCCGTCGTAGAGCCTTAGATAGCCAGAGGCACCACCTGCGAGGCAATCGCTACAGATCTCTGCCGAGATCCTACCGTGGAGGGAATAATTCATGGGAAAATAATTTTAGAGGGTGATTTTTGATCTTGCGCATGCAGGTCCCTGCGCGATGCTACTGGCGTATGGGTCCCCGTGGCTGCGCAGCAGTCGGGCTTCGACGATGCTGCGCAACCAACCCAACGGGCAGCCTCTGCAAGGGGGCCTACGTGGAAAGAACGAGGTGATTTTTGGTAATGAAACGAAAGAACGAGTGACTAATGATAAATGAAAAGAACGGGTGATTTTGATTCTAACATGAAGCCTTTTACAAAAACGGGTTCACTATACTGCAGTCGAGTGGCACGCTGAAACAGATGCCGTGGTCGTCGGTCGTAGTGATCGTGACTGGACACTTGGAGAGGTTCAAACAATATCGTTGCTGCGATTCGCAGACAATCACGATCAACTTGTCCAAGTTTTGGAAAGTACATAGCGAGGCAGGAGGAAAACATGCGAGGAGTCTCTTGCCCTCGGCAGCAAAATCATCTACCCACTCAGAGGAGTCGATGATGCCGCCTGCAGCTTCTCCTGGAGGGCAACAGTCGTCGGGCATCTCGGCATCGCAGCTGCCGACGAGCTTGAAAGTATCGATGATGATCACGATGGTGCCCGTGTCATTGGCGATCGGGGCCGACATACCGTTGGGTAAATAGTAGATGATGCGGCTGATCGCTGCAAAGGTCGATGCCTCGATCGATTGGAGAAACTCGAGCCTACGCGCTGAATTTTTTGCACCTGCAAGCATGCCCTGCCGGTCAAAACGATACGATTGCCCCTTGGCATCCGACTTTACGGGTACCATGGCTTGCATTTTGCCCGCCGCATCTGGCATCAATAAGATTCCCAAGCCGATCTCATCGACCAGCCTCGTTTGCCCATCGAGCAGCACCAATTTTCCGTTTTCCACCAGCATGGACAGTTGTGCCGTCTCAAGCACCTGCGCCGGGGCATATTGCGGAAATTGCAGATTCCCAAGCAATTTGGCCGTTTCCAAGCTTGCAAGTACAGGCTTCCCGTCTTTTAGCACGATCCGGTAAGTGCCGCCACCTGCTGGAACGCAGGTTTCCTGGCCATCAAAGCTGATGCAGGCTTGCTCCTTGCTCCATTTCAGATGATTTTCCGTACAGCCGAGGCCGAGCAAAATGAGCGCGAGACTAAATAAGGCAATGGGAGTGCTTTTCATACGATTTCCAAATAGATTCATGGGCATTTTCTGAGAATTTCCGAGAGTGTATTGCAAACCTAAGGTGTCGTGAGCAAGGATCAAGCGCATCTTTTTCATATCTTCAGCAATTTAATTTTTAAAATATGACTCATTTAAATGAAATTGAATAATTTTAGATCATTTTCATCAGCAATCCAAGCACAATTTCAACATGGGAATCAAGGCATCTGACGACCTATTCCAACTCATTCAAGCCCTGAGTCCCGCCGAAAAACGGGCCTTCAGGCTGCTGAGCGAACGCCATGCACGGCTGGACGGCAACAACTACCTCCAACTCTTTGATGCCATGGCCGCACAGACACAGCATGACGAGGCAGAGCTGCGTCTGCAATTTGCGGGAAAGCCATTTCTCCGGAATTTCTCCGAAGCAAAAGCCTACCTCTACCGCAGCCTCTTGCGCAGCATGCGCTTTTCCAGGGGGCCAGAATCCCCAGAGACGGAACTCAGAGAGGTCCTGGACCACTTGGAGTTGCTCTTTGACAAGGGTCTCTATGAGCAGGCCGAGCGCCAAGTGAGAGTGGGTCTGGAAAAAGCAAGTCAGCTCGACCTGCATGCATTTACTGCCGAATTTACCCGCTGGCAGCGGCGGCTTACCAAGATACGCGGCGGCAAGCACCTCTTGCAAGCCCTAGCACAAATCGGCACCGCAGAAAGCGCCGCGATTACCCATCTCGGCATCGAGGCCCAACTGCGCGACCTTACCGGCCGCATCCAAACGATCTTCGTGCAGAAAGCCGATCTCGCTAGCGCTTCCTTGCGCGCCGCGCTAGAAGATATTTTCAAGCATCCCGCACTTCAGGCACCGCCCACAGCAGCAGGATTTCATGCGCTGTCTTCTTACTATTATGCCTATGCCTATTACCATGGCGCCTATGGACACGCCATCTCGACGATGGAAGCCTGGGAGAGGGTCGTCGCAACCTACGAGGCCCACCCCATACAAATCAAGCGCAATCCCGATCAATACATCAACGTTTTGGTCTCCCTCATCGACTCTCAATTGAGCAATCGCACACTTGCACTTGTGCCTGCGGAACTAGAACGGATGCGGCAATTGAAGGCCAAGGAGCCGCATACCATTGCACGCTTGTTTTTTCTAGAGCAGCACCTCGCATTTCGCTATGCATTGGTGACGGGCCATCTCTCAGTGGCGCTGCTGCGTGTGGCAGAGCTCGAACTGGGCATGGTCAAGTATGCCAAATTCCTGAGCGCCAGCCTGGAATTGACCATGCTTTATAACCTCTGCGCACTGTTCTTCCTCGCGGAGCGCTATCCTGAAGCGCAACGGTATGTGAACCAGGCGCTCAACAGGCCGCATCTACCGATCCGCGAAGACATCATCGATGCGCTATACCTCTTGGAAATGATCGCACGCTATGCACGTGGACAGGCAGATGTGCTGGAGCACCTGCACCGAGCGCAAGAGCGCCGATTGCGCACACGAGAGTCTCAGCACCCATTCAGCCAACTGGCCAATCGGTTCATCGGAAAGCTGCTCGCAGCTGTCGATGCGCAAGAAACGCGTGCCTGTATCGCCGAGGCACAATCAGAAATGCAGACCATTGCAACCCTCGGGAAACCAACTGGGTTTGAGGAATTGCACTATTGGTTGCGCGGTCGCAGTGAAGGCAAAAGCATTGAGGAAGTGCTGCAAAGCGACATGCCGATGCGCTAGCGAAGTACATGGATGGCCGATGCGGAATCATATTTCAGAAAATGCCTCAATCATCCCCCTCGTGCCCTTGGACACCCTGCCCACCAGCTGCAGCCCCGTCCAAAATCTCAGTATGCACGATCTTGCCACCCATATTGCCCGCGCGGGCCATCAATCCAAACGCCACCAGTGACAACACCAGCACCACGATCGGCATAATGCGGCCATCGCGCAACTTGCGCACAGCCAAGGTAATGATAGCAGCAAACGCCGTAAACATCATTGCGAGATGGGCAGGAAATGCGGCTTCCTCATGTTCATGTATCATATCGTGGTTGTAGGCAGCCGTGCTATGCTCCAAAACCTCCTCGGCCCCCTCGCCTGTCTGGTGCGCCACAAAAGAAGCTGCTCCCAACAAAATGAAGAACACCAAGGCCATTCCGACGATCGACTTGTTGTTGCGTATCACGCCCCAAGCCAAGACGACCGAGGCAAATGCCCCACCAATGATAGGCACATGGTTTATCAAGAGATGCAAATGCGCGTCGTTCATATTCTCGTTTCTTAAAACTGCTCCGAAGTTAAGGAAGTATCGGAGAATGAATAGGTGACAAAAATCAAGGGAATGGAACGTACATCGAAAAAAAAGCTTTTTGGGCGGTCCCCAATGACCGCAAAATCCGCCAACACCTATTCCATCCATTTTTCCGTTGTCTTCCCCAAAAAGCGGTCCACACCGTTCCTTGGCGGATAACTATGCTAGGCCAAGACGCCCGCAGGGAGATCGGTCCTAAGACCCAACCTTCTTTCAACCAGAATGCGACCGCTCATTTGGTTGCAAAAATTGCAATGACGCAACAAAAAACGCGACGCCTTACATTGGCTATCAACTTACTGGGCATAGAATGTGAACAATTTCTATGAAAATCACGTATTTTTTTGTAAATTGCCTTTGGTTTTCAGGGACAATTCGGCCTCAAAACCGCAAATGGGATAATGTATTTACGCCTTACGTGAATGGAATATAGGTTTTTTCGGCTCACAATTGCCTTGATATTGGGAGGATTTTTGCTCCCAGCCACCTTGATTGGCCAGATCACCAACTTATCTGGCACTATCAACACCTATATTGATGTGACGGCAGTCAATACCACCAACAATACCGTGACGATTCCCAGTATCACTGGCTTGGCCAAAGGGGATACGGTGTTTTTGATCCAAATGCAAGGCGCCACGATCGATGCGAATGATGCAGCGACTTTTGGGAATGTCAGCAACATGAACAGCGCGGGCAAGTATGAGTTCAACATCATTTGCAAGATCGACACGCCTAGCACGACGATCACGCTCCAGCGCTATGTGAACGCCACCTATGACCCCGCTATGGGACTGCAAATGATCCCCGTGGTAAACTACAGGCGGGTCAATGTCGCTGGCAATATCACTGCGCCAGCTTGGAATGGCAACCTTGGCGGCGTCATTGTGATCGCGGCCCCCAATAGTTGGGTGCGCCTGAGCGCCAACATCGACGCCAGCAGCAAGGGCTTCAGAGGCGGGGTGCGCCAAGACATGGTGAGCGGTTGTACATGCGCCAACTATGCCACGCAATATACCAGCTATTTTTATGCAACAGGCGCTTGGCAAGGTGCCTTGAAAGGTGAAGGCGTTTCCCCCTTGATTGGCGGCAAAGAAGCTGGCAAAGGCAAGCAGGCCAATGGTGGCGGGGGCGGCAATGACCACAATACAGGTGGTGCTGGTGGAGCAAACTTTGGTACGGGTGGCAATGGAGGCCTAGCCAATGCCTCTTCCTGTTTTTTTGGATCCTATTGTAGAGGCCTTCATGCTGGCATTGGTGGGCTTGGACTTAGTACTACCTATTACTCCAATATCCAAAATCGTCTCTTCATGGGAGGTGGTGGTGGTGCAGGTCACTATGGCAACGCATCCGTCGGCGGCGGTAGCGCTGGCGGCAACGGTGAGGTAGGCGGTGGCATTGTTGTGATTTGGACCGACTCCATCAATGGTAATGGATTTTCCATCACTGCCAATGGCAACAATATCATCCCGACATCAGCGGCCGATGGCGGCGGCGGCGGCGGTGCGGGTGGCGTCATCGTGCTCGATGCGCGCGCTTTTTCCAGCAACCCCATCACGGTCACCGCACTCGGCGGCAATGGCGCCAACCACACATGGGGAGGAGCTGCCAATAATTGCAAAGGTACTGGCGGCGGCGGCGGCGGCGGAGTTGTCTGGTTTAGAGGCGCCGCAAATCCGCCGACCATCAGCTCCAACGTCTCAGGTGGCCTAGCAGGCATACAAGGCGGAGCAAGCTGCTCTGCCCTCGGCAACAATGGCGCGACAGCAGGTGCCAATGGCTCGGTATTGACCTCATTTTCTCGAATGTTCCCTTCAGTTACGATACCTCCTTGCCTACTACCAGTGGAGTTTGCCTATTTCCAGGCCGACAAGCTTGGGACATCGGCGGTGCAACTGCTGTGGGAAACCACGACAGAAATCGGGAATTCCAGATTTGAGATTCAGCGCTCAGCCGATGCTGACCGCTATGAAACGATCGGTCGCGTCGCCTCAACTTCCCGCAATCAGCAAGGAGCCGCCTATACTTGGAATGACAATGCTCCTATGACGGGCACCAATTGGTACCGCCTGCGTCAGATCGACCAGAATGGCACGAGCACAGTCACCGAGGCAGTTGCCATCCAGTTTCAAGGCAAGCAGATGATCGCCATCAGCGCCCTCTACCCAAATCCAGTCGCTGCTCCCGCAGAGGCAATTCTCGAACTCATCTCGCCTGTCAACTCCACGGCGGTCGTAGCAATCTGCGATATTGTCGGCAAAACGATCTATCAGGTTTCTTTGCCGATGGAAATCGGGGCCAATAGCTACCGTTTGCCCACCGAAAACATGTCGCCTGGCATCTACTTTTTGAAGGTAAATGCGGGCATATATGGCGAATTGGTCCATAAACTCAGGGTCAACTGATTTTGAACAGCACTTGGCTGTATTTACCTGATAGATCTCGTTTTTTGGAATGGCTCCCAACTGGTTTGGGAAAATTGCGTATAGTTTACTAGTTTTGATTTTGGCATATAGTTTGCCCATGGTAATAGGTATGATGAAAAACACTTCCCTAGCTGTATTGTTCTTGCTTGGTGTTTTTGGTGTTGGCAACGCGCAAGTCCTCAGTCGCTTTGACTATGAGGACGCTGCATTTGACGAGCGAGTCGCCACCACTGGCCCCAATGCGGTAAGTTCAGGAACACTGGCCAATGCCCGTGCGTCTGGAAACGGATCTCCTCAGGGACTTGCCGCAGGTATTGTACCCCAGTTTTCGGGTGCCTGCTTTACCCCTGGCGGTTGTGCCCAAAATGTGGATATGAACGTGCCCAATACGGGAAATTTCCTCAATGTTCCTGATCCACTTATCAGCACCGACTACCGCCATGCCAATACTGAGGCAGGTGGATGGTTTTTCTTCAAGGATCTCCTTTCCTTTGGTTTGAAATTTGAGAAACTCACCGCTCAATACTCCTACGACAACGGCGTCGGTGGATGTGTCCCGCAGATAGAGTTTGCGGCATACCCTCCGGGCTGGACGACGCCAAGCCCTGGTGCTATGCCGCGTGACAATGTATGGCGCACTTATACCTTCAGCTACAATCCTACATCTGGCGTTGCCTCCATTTCGGTGAACAGCCCAGCGCATACTGAGGTGAGCTTCGGCGTCGCAGGCATGAACTTTTGTGGCTGGTCTGCCAATCCACTCACCATTGCCAGCGGTCTAGACAACCTCAAGGATCCCAACACCTTCATGGACAATACCCGTTTCGGGCGCCTCACAGTGACGCCTGTATTGCTTGAATACTTCAAGGGCGAGCAGCTCGACCACCAAGTACAGCTGGATTGGAAAACAGCCACCCAGAGCAGCCATCAGAGCTTTTTGCTCTATCGCTCGACCGATGGCAGCGATTGGAAGGAAATTTCAAGGGTCTATGGCGAGTCCAATACCCAGTCCCCAACCGCCTACAGCTACATCGATAAGACGCCATATCACGGACTCAATTTCTACCGCATTGTCCAAGTCGATCTTTCTGGCGCAACCACAGGTTACCCATCTGTGAAAGTCAATGTCCAATATGACGACACTGGGCTATTGTCGCTCTACCCTAACCCCATCCAAAGTGGCACATTGCACATGCAATTTGATGCTAAGGTCGATGGGGAGCCAGCTGTTTTGCAGATCCTTGCATTGGATGGTCGCCTCATGGGCCATCAAGGGTTCGAGCTTAAAAATGGCGTCAATGACTTGACCTATGACGTACAAGGTATGGCTGCTGGACTTTATATTGCAAAGGTGATCTACGCTGGAAAATCGCACTCTGAGCGCTTTTCGGTGATGAAATAAGCAGTTGCTACTGCAAAGAGAAAAGAGAAGGTGCTGGTGTACCTTCTCTTTTTTTATGCGCCACCACCTTGATGTTCCAAAGCAAAAATGAAGTTCCATTCCCCGAGCTTTCGCATTCGGTCCACCTCTCGCATTTGCCAACCATACTTGGAACCAATCGTGGCGATTCGTTCCAAGTTACAATCCTCGCTCAGCACCATGCGTAGCTGCGTTTCGGTCGTGCAAACGGCCTCCAACCCAGCATACAGCCGCTCAAAATATTGATACTCTTCACCACAGTAAAACGCATTATCTGACTCGGTCTGTGGATTGCGCGGATAGTAGGGAGGGTTGATGACGATCCAATCATAACATCGGGCGGGCATCCCCTGAAACAGATCGGCCAAGACGACTTGTACCTCGACCGCATTGCGAAGCGCATTGGCGGTGATTGCAGTGGTTGCGACTATACTGATGTCGCTTGCGGTCACGATGGCACCGCGCTTGGCACACCAAATCGCGACCATGCCACTGCCAGCACCGATCTCCCACAGCTGCTGACCCGCGAGTGCATGCTGCGCAATGTGACGCAACATAAAACGCGTACTGAGATAGAAACCGGGATGAAACACACCTGGCGGCACGACCACATCCACATCTTGATAGCGTGAACGCCGCACCTTCCCAAGATAAATCCGAGCAAGCGGCTTCAATATCCGCCCAGCAATGGGTTGCAACCACTTACGCAATTGCATGTCAGAAGCCCTCAATTTCGGGTTGACGGTAGCGCAACCAAAATTTTTGCAACACTTTCAACTCGTAGGGCAAGGCATAGAAGCCCATTTTGTAGCGTGGACCAGCAAGTGCACGCATCGTCCTGCGTTGAAAGCCAGTAAGTTTGATATCGGAATTGCTGGGGTAGCGCGCGTGCAATACCGTCTCAAAGTTCTTGATCTTATCGACCATGGCTGCCGTGAGCCAAGGCGTAAGCGGATTTTTGCGCAAGTCAAATTTCTCCCAAGCAGGCGAAAGCCAATCTTCCAACTTTTCAGGAAAGTCAAATCCTGCCGCACGCACCTGCTCATATAGCTCAGAGCCCTCGGTGGGCACTGGGCTATAGACATAGATGATCACCTCGACTTGGGGGTTGATCTCCTTGATCTCCCTGATAAAGGCAATGTCAGAATCGATCTGCTCCATCACCAGTTCTGGCGTCGCGGCGGGCATGCCCAAGACAAATGAGTATTCGGGCACGATATCGACCTTGCGCAAACGCGCAGCAAACGCCCTGATTTGGGCCGCACTTTGTGTGCCGCCCTTGTCCATCTGTGCCAAGATCTTATCGTTGCCAGTCTCCGCGCCGAAGAAGATCATCTTGCAACCTGCTGCCCGCATCAGGTGCAGGTCTTCATCGGTGTATTTGTCCATGGTATCGATGCGGCCTTCGCCCCACCACACCATGCCTTCGTGGAGCATGAGCTTGGCAAATTCCACGGTGCGCTTGCGGGACACAAAAAAATTATTGTCGTGAAACTCGATGGCATTGCCGCCAAATTGTTTCCTGAAACGCATGATGTCCTCGTAGATGCCCTGCGCAGACTTGCCCTTCCACTTGGCCTCATAGATCGGCACGACAGCACAAAATGAGCAGGTAAATGGGCAGCCGAAGCTAGAATGGTAAGAAATGGTCTCGCTTCCCAGCCAGGTATTGGGCAGGTAGCCACGCATCGGGTACAGTTCGCCCAGCTTTTCATACGGCAGCGGCGGAGTCTTGTCCAGGTCAGGCAAGAGTCCCTTGCTTGTCTTGTAGGGCATGCCGTCTCGCAAAAAAATCAGGTTGGGGACCCCCACGGGATCACCTCCCGTCTCCAGGCAATGCAACAATGCAGGGAATGTGCTGTCGCCAGGCCCATTGACGACAAAATCGACAAAGCCGGAATCTAGCACGGATGCGTATTGATTGGAGGCAAAATAGCCACCCCAGATGATCTTGACGGCTGGAAACAGCTGCCTGATCGTTTTAGTGATCGGGATCGCTTGCCGCAATTGTGGGCCGGGCATCACCGTCGAACCAAAATAGGCGTATTCACCCGTTTCTAGATAGGCTTTGATCTTGAGCCAGGGATCTTGCTCTTTGTTGCCATCTACGATCACCCAAGCGCGATCGGCATCGATCGACGATGCAACTTGCAGCACAGAGTTGGGTATGCGGTGCTTGGAATTCGCAGAGCGGGGATTAAAAAGGATGACTTTATTCACAGCTACAAAAAAAGGTCGAAACGAGGGTAAATCAAAACGCCGAACAGCAACGTGCACATGCTGGCAATAGCCCGCCTGCATCCATCAAGTCTTTGCGAAACATGCCAAAAGCACCTGAATTCCAGATCTCGGGAAGGCTATCTGTATAGATATTGCCGACGGTATGCTGGTAGCACCGCCCATGGGCAGGAATCACCGTACCGTCGCTCTTGATCATCATCATCCTGAAGGCATCGTTGCAAATCTTGCCTACCAGCTCACCTGGATGGGAATAATAGCGCTCCATGGTAGCGCGGTTTGCGAAACGCGGCGAAAAACTGATGGGAAATCCCCATTCGCCAGCCTGGATCTCTGAGATTTCCTCCCAGAGCAAGGCCATGTCCATTTTTCCGAGGTCGATCAACGCCATATTGCTCGCCGTTGCCGGATATTTACCCGCAAAGATCGCATTGTGGCGGTCGGCGACATCGTCGGGGACAAAGTTGGTGTGCATGAAGCCCATAGCAGCGAGCGGCATGCCCTTGAAGTACTTTACAAATTCGCGCAAGCGGCCGATATTCCACTCGGTGATCGTGCAAAAAACGGAAACCGCTGGGCGTCGCCCTGCGATGGCAAATATTTTTTCCATGCCCTCCACAGCCCATTCAAACGATTTCTTGTTGCCCCTGATCTCGTTGTGTACATCGGCGGGGCCATCGAGGGAAATGAAGACATCGTCCAAACCAGCCGCAGCTAAGTCGGTGGCGAGATTGCGCAATTTGAGCGCATTGGTGGTCATGGATGTATAGAGTCCTAGGCGGTCTGCGATCGCCAGTGACTCCACGAGATGAGGATAGATGATAGGTTCGGTAAATGCATAGCCGATCTTGGCTGTAGGATAATGCTTGGCTGTCTGCTCAAAAATTTGCGTAGCCAGCTCCAAGGGCATGTTGATCGGCTTTGCGCCCATGAGATTTGCATAAAAATTGCTGCCCTCATAGCCGATGCCTACATCACACATCTTGCAACTCATATTGCAGATATTGTTCACACCCAGCACTATCCATTCGGGCCCGAAATGCAATTTTTGGGGCCGCAATTTGATATTGGCTTTGCGGAGTAATTTCTGGATCATGGGCTTGAAGATACGCGATCACGGCTGACATACCATGCGCATCAATACAAAAGTCTAGATTTCTCATTTGCCCAACGGTTCCCTGTTGGCCTCCGTGACGGAAACCTCTGCATTGAAGTTTCCCTCCAAAACCACTGCAATCCTAGTCATCAAGCCCATACAATCGCAAATGGGCATCGACAGTGTTGGATATCGTATAGGGCACCCTCGGCGCCCAGTCCACGGGCGATCGCAGAAAATGCGCGGCTGCCTCAGCCAAACCATAGGTATGCGGCGAAATCAAACATTTGTCGCTTGCCTCGGCCACCCCCACAGGCGTGGACACGAGGTGGCACCCGCGCGCAAGCGCCTCCGCGAGCACAAGGCCCATGCCCTCGATCTTGCTCGTATGCAAAAACACCTTGCTACGGCTCATAATTTCCAAAATCTCCGATCTTGGCACAATATCCATCAATTGAAGATGGCCTTGAAGCCCAGATTCGGCGATCATTTTTTCAATATGTCCCTTGTCTTTTCCCTCCCCTATCAGTACTGCGCGCAGGTCGGGAAACTGCTCCAGCAGCATGTTCACGGCCCGCACAAAACGATCAAGACGCTTTGCCGGGATCAAGCTAGCCACACCCACGACGTCAATGGGACGGTCGGGATGGCACCGATGATCGACATCCGCGGGATCCAATCCAAAGGGAATGATGGCATTAGGTTCCAGGAGCGCATGCTTCGCCAACAACCGCGCAGAAAACGTACTCAATGCAATCGTATGCAGGTTTCCAAAGTCTAGCCTTCGCAAAAAGCGGTTCTCAGGCAGGACATCTTGCCCCATCGCGGTGGCGATCACAGGGATGTCGGCAGCCCTGCCAAATTGCAAGGCACAGGCACTCGCCTCGCCAAGCCAATAGGCATGTAAACGGTCGATGGGCTGCAGTCGGTGTAACTTTTTGAGCAGCTGACGGGTCTTGAGCCAGATCAATGGCTTGTACAGCCGACGATTGTTGCCCCCAATGGCATAGACTTGCAGACCATGCCATTGATAATCCATCGCTTGGTAAGGGTATTGCAGCGCGACGATGGAGATGCGCCAATCGGGCCTTGCGGCATGCAACGCCCGAAAATAATCTTGTAGATAGGGTGTACACAGGTAGTCGGCCTCGTCTTTGGCAAAGCCAGGGCTGATGAACACGATATGTTTAGTGTATTTCATAGATGCGCCAGCCTCCCTCCCATCGTTGCAAGGTATCCAAATCATGCTGATCGACAATGCGATGCCAATTCTTCATGGGCCATGCCTGTTCAAATTGCTGGCTAAATGCCTGCAAATTGAACAGGACCAGATCGCCTGCGCGGGGTGTGGGCATGTCGGCATACCAGAGATTCACCTTTTCAAAGCCGACACCACGTGCTTGGAGCATGCTTTCAAATCCGAATTCGTACAAGCGACGGTCTTGAGGCTGCCTCTGCTTCAAGTCGGTCGCGATCTCCATTTCCAGTGCGCTCGTGTGGATCGCCAATCGGCATGCATAGACGGCCAATGCAAAATGCAAGGCCGCAATACACACGCACATCGCAATACCCAACCATCGTCGGCGCATCAACCGATCGGCGACCAACTGCCAAGCGGGCCCTAGCAACAGCGCTACAAAGGGCAGCATAGGCAATAAAAACCGTGGATTCTGAAAAGGAATGCCGGCCAAAAACAGTGCATACAACAGGATGGGCGCCCAGGCCCTCCAGTCAAGGGCTGGCAAACCGAGTCGTTTTCGCATCCACCAAGCCAAGCCTGCCAAGGCACCTATTCCCAAGTAACGTGGATGCCAAAAGATGCCCAGACTTGCGAGCAAATTGGGGGTGGAAAAATGCTGGTGACCTTCTATCTGCTCAAAATCGCGCTGGAAAATATTGCCGGGCGACCAATGGACG
>JANORP010000302.1:0-29731 GCA_031415375.1 Bacteroidota bacterium
CGGTTTTCGATTGGCGCAATATGGTCTACGAATTTTCGCCCTATTTCTACGGCTCACGTGATGTACTTTGGAATGGCTACAAGGTGAAGGACAATTGGGACGAAATCCAAAAGTTCAAAGACAGTGATCCGCACTTTGAGGCCTTCCTTCAAGCGAGCTATGCCTCCATACGTATACCTGTATTCCGTGATCAACCAAAGGAAATCGCCGCTATCAACTTCATTTTCAACAACTCGATCGCCAACTATGAGGTAGCCCCAGAAGCCGCCCAAAGCTTACTCGACGAATTGCAATTGGAGCCCGTATCGCTATTTACCTATGATCTTGAAGGCAACGAGCTTCCACTTCCAAAGGAAACTTCCGACCTCGGCATTTTCAACTTGCCCACGGACCTTGTGATCTTGGAATGCGGCACCCAAGACGGCGTCAAGCCCATTGGTTTCCCACAAGACCCGACTCCGCCAGCCAGCGACGTCATGATCCCAAAGCAATATTCACCTGCCATCATCGCAGATACTTGTAACCCTTAATCAATCATCACAATGTCAAAAGTTAGCATAGACCAACTGGAGAACATTGTCCTGGAAGGAGGCGGCGCCAAAGGCGCCGCCTACGCCGGGGCGATCAAAGGCATCGAGCACGCGCTACACAAAAAGCTCGGGAGCAGTCCTGCTCACCACACGGGAGCAGGCAAAGCCATTTTGGACTATGGCAAAACCACAGGCGACTGTTTTGAGCCGCGCATCAAACGCTTCGCAGGCTCATCGGCCGGGGCAATCACATCCTTTGCATTGGCACTTGGCCTCAACTCAGAGCAAATCACCGAGGTGAGTGAATATCCCTTCAAAAATTTCCTCAAAGACCTGCACATCGGAAAGTACCGCATGATCGGGGAAGACGGGAAAATCTATGTCGGAGAGGACAAAAAGAAGTTTTTGGGACGCGGCGATGGCAAGGTCGAATACAAATTTCACCTCAATAAGAAGCACAAGGTGCATGAAAGTTTTTTCAAAGCACAATTGCGCAAAATGGCGCTTTCTGCAATCACAAACATCATCATTTCGGGCTTGATGGACACGTTGCCAAATGTCGGAAGATTCCTCCAATACATTCAAGACATCGCTCAAGGAAATCAAGAATTTGAGTACTCCGACCTTCCCATCAACAACAGCGGGATCTTGATTTATGGCCTAAAACAATTGCTTTCATTATTTGGATTGGCCACGCCAGGATCGGCTCCTCAGGTCATCCAAGGCACTAGCGCTACAAAGCCACAAAAAAGTTCCCTTTTCAAACTTTGGTGGACCCGTGGTTGCAAAACACTTTTGAGTTTATTTTTTAGCAAGATGTCGAGCAGCACTGACATGAATCTGGGCATGGACGCGATTGGCAACATCTTTTGGGATCGAGGTATGTTTTCGGGGTTTGCAGTCAGGGAATTTTTCTTTGACCTGATGATCTTTGCATGCCTCAATAAAACCCATTTTCAGCGGTGCTATTTCCCTGACGAAAAAGATCGCGAGGCATTGTCCAAATTTAATATCGACATGAGCAAGGGCCGCCTAGAAACGGATTTTTCCGCGCTCGAAATCGGCATTCGCACCAAGTTGGAGAAATTGCCATATCTCACATTCCAGGATTTTTTTGATCTCACTGGCGTAAGTTTGATCCTTTGTGTTTCAAACTTCACTACCGACGAGCCTGTATTTTTTTCGGAGTATTGGACGCCCAATGTGCCACTGATGGAGCCAGTAGGTGCATCGATGAGCATTCCGCCTGCCATCAAACCCGTTTACAATGAGAGCAATGCGATCGCCCACGATTCAACGACGAAGCCCCATTATGGGTTTGATCCCAAGACACTCAGAAAGACCGACGGCCCCTCAGGCACATGCTTCGATTTCGATCAGTTCTACATCGAGTTGGCTGCAATCAAGCGCATTTTGGCCGATGAACCCGACTCAGCGGTAGATGTTAATAGCCCGCTGAGCATCTCAGGGCACCTGACCCTGCTTCGTAAATTTTTGGCGAAAGACTCCAACAGGAGTTTCAAAAAAGCGATTCCAATCAATGGTTCTGAATCCATTACCATTGACTACCAAACCATGATTTTCCATTACAACGTTGCCTACAAGGGGCTACTGCTCGATGGTGGCTATCGCTGCAATATTCCATACAACATTTTCCGCACAGAAATGGCCGATGCGAGTGGCGCGACCTATATGCTCGATCCTGACTTGAAAAAGACCGTGGCCATCAAGCTCGACGGCTCGTTTCCTCGGGAAATCGTGCATCGTGCATACAAGTCCTTGTCTGTCGCCATCGAGACCTTGGGGCCCAAACGTTTCTTCAGGCAAACGAAAAAAGGAGTGTATGGCAGCTTGCTCAAGAGGTCGTTCAAATCGTTGTGCGTCACTGTCAATGAAAAATCCAAACTCAAAATCTTTGACTTGAAAGATGAACCGTATTTGGGAATCGCAGCATTTGAGCACATGGCCGAGACTGTGATTCAATTGCATGATGAGATGACCACAAAACACCGCACACCATGGAACAAGGACAAGTCGATTGTGGGTTTGGCGGGTGAAGGATATTCCTACGGATCTGAATCGGGCCAAATCAGATTTCTCTCAGACCATGAAAACATAGTGCCCTTGTACAGCTATGGTGTCGGCGTTTATGACTTTGATCTCAAGCCGATCCAAGCACTCGTGGACATGGCCAAAGAGAAAGCCGAGGCGAGAGTCCTTGAGTACTTTGGGATCAACGAATAGAATCGCCTCATGCATTCATCCCCAAGGAATCTTGCAAAAAAAATGGCCAACCAAAATCTGCCCCCAAGGCAGATTTTGGCATTTCCAAAAAACAGAACGCACAAATCTTACCGCCCCACTCCCCAATTTTCAATTCTCAATTCCCATTTGAAAATCTATCTTTACAAAGTGAGCGCTCCCTCCATCCAAGACATCGTCGCCATGCCCCTCACGGGCCTGCGCTACCTCCTGTCTGACAAATTGCTCAAAATCAATACGCCCGCGCGGTTCACCCCCGCATCTGCCGACCAGGTCGATGGCTTGATCGAGGCACTCGAAGCCGCCGAACTCAACATCAATCAGCTCTTCAACATCAAGTTCAAGACGCAGGACTTGCTGGAGGCCATTGGTCAGAAAAAAAATGTGGCCGATCGCATGTGGGACCTCATCATCTCCCTCAAGATCATCGTCGCCGACAAAAAGCTGCCCGAGGAACTGCTGCACAACATCGATCGCCTCATCAGGGACTGGCAGGGAAACATCTTCCCCGCCGAGGAACTCAAGCATATCATGCAGGAATTGCTCAGCATCAGCCAAGACCGTGGCCTCGATGCAGAGCTCGCCAATGCCCAAAAAGCCATCTTGCAGGGACTCGCCCCGCAAGACATCAACTTGGGATCACCCGAGAAGCAGCTCATCTGGGCGGCGCACCTCCTCTTTTTGATCTACAACCCCTACCTCGTGCAGACATGGCCCGAAGGCCGTCGCAAAGCTGGCCCCGAGCTCATCAAATCTGCCTTGTGGAAACAATTGCTCGACTGCCACCAAGTCAAGTATTTGCGCGCAATATTTGGCAGCCACATATACAACCTGCTGCGCAAGACCGATATTATGGTCGGTTGGGGCGCCCCCGGCTCCTGGTTCTATTATGCCTCCACGAGCACACCTGCGAGGATCAATTGCGATCTATTGTATTCAATGTTAGTCGGTTTTGACCATGCGCGGGCTTGCGCCGTGCATGAGATCGGCCATGCCGTGCAGACACGCGGCGTGCCCGACTATATCCAAGACCTGAGCGATGTACTCGCAGACATGGAAGGTCAAGACGCGCAGCAATCGGCGAGTCAGATCCTGCAATTGCAAAACTACTTCCTCAATTGCTGCGAAGACAATTGCGTGAACCGCTACACCGCCGAGATTGGGAAAATATTAGGGCAGGACTACGGCTTTTCCCTCAACTATTGGTACACAGCCATCGGCGACATCGGGCGGCGCTTTGTGCGGCAAGAAGTCATCTATACCGAGGACACCCCGCAGATTCGCTTCAAAAACCTCACATTTATCATCAGCAGGCTGTTTTGTGCCCACAACGGCCTCTTTGAAGACACCTACGAAGGCTGGGAAAGCCTCATGGCGCGCCCCGATTGGATCCAAGGCCGCGACCGCAACAACCCCACAGAGAAATTGCCGCAAGTCGCTGCCTTTGAGCAACTCAAAGGCATGTGTGAAGAAGTCGAGTACTTCTTTCCCGACATCCAAGAGATGGCGGGCGGCCCAGAATATTATGCCGAATTGGCGGCGACGTACGCCCCCAAGCGCTTTGAACTGATCCACGAAATCTGGCAACTCTATGCCCAAGACCTCATGGATGAGATCACTGAGCAAAAGCCCGAAGACGTGGAAGAATCGATGGATCGTTTCCAGGTGGAAATGAATCCCACGCCGCCACCACCCAAAAAGGAAAAGAAGAAAGAAGAGGAAAAAGAAGACAACAAAGACGAGGAAAAGGACAACAAGGACAATCCCAATCCGCCGAGCTCATCAGACAACAACTCGACCAAGGAGTCTGAGGAGGAATTGGAGGGCGAGGAACCCAAGGAGGAAAAGCCGCAGGAAGATGACAGTGGCGGCGGCGATGGTGAAGATGAGAGTGCTGGCGACTCAGCCGACACGCCCCCCGAGGACAGCGACGACGCTGGTGATGACGGCGACACCGAGGAGCAGGACCAAGAGCAAGGCAGTGAACCCGACCAAGGCGGTTCAGGTGCCCCCAATGACCCAAAGCCCAAGGATCAGGAGAAAAAGGATCCGGAGGAAAAAGAAGACGAGGAGTCTGAGGAAAAGGAACGTCAGGAAAAGGAAATGGAGGGGCCACCGCCTGAGGGGGCCGAGACCAAGCCCGAGGAGGTCGAGCAGCAAGACGAAGTCGAGCGCCCAGAGAATTCTGAGAAAAAGGATGCGCCCGAGGATGCTCCGCAGGAGGTTTCACCAGAAGAGCTGGAGAAACTCATGGAGCAGCTCATGGAGCAATTCAAGCAAATGGTCGATCTCAAGGAAGACAAGGAGGCCGAGGAGGAAGTCGTCGAGGACGAGGAAAATGCTGAGGCTGAATTGATCAGGGAAGTCGAAGACGATAGCCTGCCACCCGAGCAAAAACCCGACGAGGAGAAAAAAGAAGACACCAAGGGCGATCGAGGCGACGCCAAAGGCGGCGATGCCGACAGCACGGGCGTGCTCGACCGCGAGTCGCAAGAGGAGTCAATGGTGAGCATCGAGGACCTGCTCGCCGCCCTGGAAGCCAATCAAGACCCGACAGAGGAGGAAAAAGCACGCCGCAAACCGCTGGAAGAGGAGGCTGAAGAAAAGGAGAAGCTGAAATTTGACATTCCCCCGCCGATGAACCTCGATCAGCTCGCCAAGGGCGATTGGGACGACTTCAACCGTCGCGTCGCGCTGCTCGGCCCCGTGATCGCCGTGATGGCCAAGGCATTGGAAAAGCTCAAAGACGCGCAGCTCAAACTCATCAGCAAGATTTCCAAAAAACATCAGCTCATACCGCCGGGCGGCGACCTGCGCAGATTTGACCAAGGCAAGATGCAAGCCCTGATCGAGCGCATTTCCAAGAATGAGAAATTTGACACCGATCACCTGAGCATGTTTCGCAAAGACGACCGCAGCGTCGCCAACACGCGCCCCACACGCGTGATCTTGATCGACGGCAGCCGCTCGATGACCTTTGGCGGGCAGCCCCTGCCGATGGACAAAGCCATCCAAGAGGCGATCATCGACTACATGGCCAGCCGCATCGCAGGCTATGACACATACATTACGATGTTTGGGCCCACCAATCCCATCCTACTCGCCGAGCCCGGCGACAACTTGGTAGAAATCGGCAAGCGCATCGAGAAAGTCCATGGTGGCCTCAACACCATGACCTACCTCGCCCCTGCCCTGCTCCAAGTCATTGAAAAAGTCGCCTACCGCAAGAAATTTGAAGAGAGTTATGTCGGCTTCACCAACTTCGTCATCTACACCGACGGCGACATCGACGACGCCAAGCACAGCCGCGAGATCATCCAACAGATCTTTGAGCATGCCCCCAAGAGCACATTTGACTTCGTGATGATCACCGACAAGCACGCCACCCCCATGGACGTGCTCATCCGCACGCTCGACGCGAAGCGCAATCCCATCCACGAGATCGGCGTCGTGCGCAGCACCGCCAAGCGCCAATATCCACTCGCGCTCACGGCGACGATGAAACTCACTGGTCGCATCTCCAAAACCAAAAGCGGCTTTGCCGACCCCGCATTCTTGAGGACGGGGCAATTTCGGCGGTTGTTGCATCATCTCACGCGATGAGGTTGCGCAGCAAATGCGGCGCGCGGCTGATGTGTTGCGGTGCGTGGCCGGAGGCCGCAGCGCTATCGAACTGAGACCTCCGGCCTGCGGAAGTTCAAATTCTAAAGCCGCCTTTCCCTTGCATTCCCCAACGAAATTCTATACTTTTGATCCATGCGTTCAATTTTGAAACATCAAAAAGTCACCGAGGAGGTCTTTCTCGAATACCTCCACTCCACCGAAGGCAAGGCCGAATGGCTGGATGGAGAGATTTACGACATGGCTGGTGGGTCTGGGAGGCATGCGCAACTATGCTCGACCGTGGGACGATTGATCGGAAATGCGCTTGTAGGAAAGGGCTGCATCACATATTCTAGCGACCTTTTGTACCGCATTCCCTCTGATCGATCACTCTGCTTACCCGATGCCTCCGTGATTTGTGGGCCACCGGAATATGAATTCCCAAGAGACGATATTGCAACCAATCCTACTTTGATTGTAGAGGTGCTTTCCAAGGAAACAGAAAAATATTGTCGTTCGGGAAAATTCATGAAATATGCAAGCATTCCCAACCTCAAAGAATACGTGCTAGTGGATCAATATGAATATGAAGTCGAAGTAAGGTATCGGCATCCCACGGGCCATTGGGAAATTCAAATTTTCAATGATCTGGCGCAATTGATCCCCTTGCGATCTCTCGACATTGAAATCCCTATGTCGGAGATCTATCGTGACGTGGTTTTTGCCTGAAACCGAGCAACGAGGGATTTCGGATGGCTTTGTGTCACGTGTCTCTATGGTACGCGCTCCCTTCATGATTCAGCAACAATGCGCAGCGTGTACGGCAAGCAGCACGGCGCGCGGCTTCCAGCCGCAGCGCTACCGAACTCAGGCCTCCAGCCTGCGGAAGTTTGAAATTCAATGCCGAGACAGCCATTGCATTTCCAATCCAAACTCCTAAATTCAATCCATGAGTTCCAAAATGAAGGGTCGAGCAGCGCGTGAGGAGGAATTTCTGGAATACCTCTATTCGATCGAAGGCAAGGCCGAATGGCTTGATGGCGAGATTTATGACATGGCAGGCGGAACCGGGAGGCATGCTTTGATTGGCCTCAATATTGCTGCTGAGCTCCGATCAGCTGTCAGAAAAAAAGGATGCAGTGCATTCAATAGCGACTTATTGGTACGCATCCCATCAGACCGTTCGCTTTGTATTCCCGACGCATCCGTCATTTGCGGCACACCTGAATTTGAACCCCCCAAAGACAATATCGCCAGTAATCCCACGGTAATCGTCGAAGTGCTCTCGGATGAAACCGAATCCTACTGCAGGGGCGGGAAATTCAAAAAGTACCGCAGCATCACAACACTCCAAGAATACGTGTTGGTCGATCAACACAAATACGAAGTCGAAGTCAGGTTCCGCCACCCCTCGGGCCTTTGGGACATCCAAACTTTCGACGACCTCACCCAACATGTGAACCTGCAATCCCTCGGGATCACCATCCCGATGGCAGAAATCTACCGCGATGTTGTATTTGAATCCGCTGAGAAATAGGCGATTCTGGGAATGTCCTGGCAGCTTGCCTGCCGCTGACTTAAACCTTTCCCCACATCCCGAGTCCATTCCCTAACTTGGGTAAATGATAGCATCAGGAATGGGTATAGATCGGGAATCACAACGGAAAATTCAGCACCTCTACCTGCGTGCAGGCTTTGGCGAAACGCCACAATTCCTGAAGGCAAATGCTGCACGCCCCTTGGCATGGCATGTCGATCGCTTGTTGCAGGATGCTGACAAGATCGAAGACCTGACAGCGATCGCCGATCCGACCAAAGGCCATGAAAAGGAAGTCGGCAAGTTCAAAATGGGCCAGATATTTGAGCGCTCCAAAAAAGACCTCAAGGAGTTGAATCTTCATTGGCTGGATCAAATGGCGGATTCCAAGGCTCAACTGCGCGAAAAACTCACGCTCTTTTGGCACGATCACTTTGCAACGAGTGTCCCCGTGGGCTACCTGATGCAAGTACAAAACAATACCCTGCGCCGCCTTGCACTGGGCAAATTTGGCGACCTGCTGCATGCCGTCGCCAAGGATCCCGCGATGCTCATTTATCTCAACAATCAGCAAAACAAAAAGGGCCACCCCAATGAAAATTTTGCACGCGAGGTGATGGAATTGTTTACGCTCGGCATCGGAAATTACGCCGAAAAAGACATCAAGGAGGCTGCTCGGGCATTCACTGGCTGGCAAGTCAATGCCATCGGCCAATATGAATTCAATGTACGGCAGCACGACGACGGCCACAAAACAGTACTCGGCAATGCAGGCAACCTCAAGGGCGAAGGCGTGATCGACATCCTCATCGCCCATCCGCAGACTGCCAAGCACCTCGCTCGCAAGCTATTCGCATGGTTTGTAAATCCCATTTCCCATGCCGAGTCCATCGCAACCATCGAAAATTGGCTCAATCAAAGTCAGCTGGACATCGGAAAGACACTGCGCAATATTTTTCTGGCGGATTGGTTTTATGCGGATGAACATCTCGGCGCACTCGTGAAATCTCCCGTCGAACTGCTGGTGCAATACAAGCGTTTGCTGAAAATGGAGCTTCCCAACACCACATTTCTGCTCAAAATCCAGCAATCCTTGGGGCAAATGTTGTTCATGCCGCCCAATGTAGCCGGTTGGCCCAATGGCACGCAATGGATCGACAGCTCCACGCTCCTGCTGCGGATGAAACTGCCACTGGTTTTGTTTGGGGCGGATGAATTTGATATTGCGGTGAAGCTGGACCTGGACGATGAAGGACCCGACATCTCAGAAACTAACATTCCGAAAAAGATGAAAGCCGAGGTGGATTGGAAGGATTTCATCGCCCAATTCGGTGATTTGCCTGAACAAGAAGTGGTCCAGGCGATGGTCGATGCCTTGGTCGTCGCGCCACAGCACCGCATCGACCTCGCAAACCTGCGCAAGTTTGCCGATCCCGACAGCAAAACAGAAATGGTCAAAAGTCTCGCGCTCCGCGTGATGGCACTCCCTGAATTTCAACTGAAATGAGCATGAACCGCAAAGATTTCCTCAAAAATTCAGCCTTGGCGAGTGCCATGTTGTTTGTGCCGCGCTTCTTGCGCAGTGCGCAATATGACGCACTCACAGGAGCAGCCCAGGGCAAGGTGCTTGTCGTGATACAGCTCGGTGGCGGCAACGACGGCCTCAATACCGTCGTGCCTTGGCAAAACGACCTCTATTACAAGGCGCGTCCACAGCTCGCACATGCCAAGGGCGAATGCCTGCGCCTCGACGACGACCTCGCCTTGGCACCCGGCATGGAGGGCCTCAAGGGCCTCTACGATGCCGGCCACCTCGCCCTCGTCAATGGCGTGGGCTACCCCAATCCAAACCGTAGCCACTTTCGCAGCATGGACATCTGGCAAACAGCCAGCCCCGCCGACCAATATTGGAGCGACGGCTGGGTCGGTCGCTTGCTCGACGCGCAATGCCCCGATTGCAAGCCCTACCACGCCATCGAGGTCGATGAGGGCCTCAGCCTCGCGCTCAAAGGCAAAAGCATGAACGGCATCGCCCTCACCAACGTGGAGCAATTTTACCGCAATACACACGAGCCTTTTTTCAATGCCATTGCTTCGCAAACGCCGCCTGCACACGACGATCATCCTGCCCTCGCCTACCTGCACAAGACGCTGATAGACACCAAGGAAAGCGCCGCCTACTTGCATGCACAGCACAAAATTTACAGCACCAAGGCTGAATACCCGCAAAATCCATTTGCCCAACACCTCAAACTCGTGGCCGAGCTCATCGTAAGCGGCAGCGCGACCCAAATATATTATGTAAGTCTCGGCGGATTTGACACGCATGCTGGCCAAAAGGGTCGCCAAGGAAAGCTGCTAGCCCAATACAGCGAGGCCGTAGCCGCATTTGCCAAGGATTTGCAGCAAAATCAGCGCTTTCAAGATACAACAGTCCTCACATTCAGCGAATTTGGTCGCAGGGTTGCCCAAAATGCCAGCAATGGCACCGACCATGGCACCGCCAACAATGTCTTCCTCATGGGCGGCGCGCTCAAAAAACCGGGGATTTACAATCCCTTGCCGAGCCTCGCCGACTTGGACGATGGCGATCTGAAATACAGCATCGACTTCAGGCGCGTGTATGCAAGCGCGATCGAGGGCGCCCTGGGCGCGGATGCCATGCGTGTGCTAGGCGAACGATTTGAAGGATTGGGCATCGTGTGAGCGAAACCGAGCGCGATACTGCACGCTCAAAGCGCGCGTAACCCCACGGTAATCGTCGAAGTGCTCTCGAAATCTACCACGATATTGTATTGGGGAAGCCGCTGATCACGTAGGGGTGTACGACAAATTCAGCAATGGAAGCGGGAGCTGTGCCTGTCCCGCACATTGTGCGGGAGCTCCAACGCTGACGGAATCGTGAGCCGTGCTTGTCCCGCTTATAGAGCGGGGGCTCGCAAATTGATTTAGTTGCCCAATTTGTCGCACACCCTCAGGTAGGTTGAATCCATCAAAATCCACATCTGTGGAATAATTCCATTTGCATAGCCTCGAAGAACTTGCGACAATTACTGCATGTCGCTACAAAAAGTCACACTCACAGAGCACAATATGCGGCGGGGTAGCGGGCAATCTTTTTGCGTATGCGTGCAAGCAGTCGATGGATCGTGGATATGCTGGTTTTGTTGCCTTCACTGCAAAATCGAAGCTTGTCAATCATTACATCGAAATGCTTGGCGCAAAGCGATTGTATGGAGACAACCTCAGTATAGATAGTCTTGCTGCGAAAATCTTAATCGAAAGGTACTACAATGAATAAGAAATTGGACATTATCAGGGAGCCTCACGGGGTGGAACTCACCGTCATCAACCGAGATCCAAGTCCCGAGGAGCGCAAAGCCATGAGTGCCTACATCGCACAGCGCAAGTTGGAAATCCAAAAACTTCTTAAACGCAGGGAAAAGGCTGCAGCGAAACGAGCAGCTTCAAAGGCGGCGGATGGCCCTACCAAGCAATGATTCCGGCTCTATGGGCATGATTAAGGAACCAAAAGGTGTGGATTTTACCGTTGAACCCTGGGAACCGACACCAGATGAGCTGAAGGCACTTTCTGCCTTCAGCGTCCAAGAAAAACTGCGCAGTGAGAAATTGAAGAAACGCAGGGAGAAGGCGGCAGAAAAACGAGCGGCGTCGCAGGCGACAATAGAAAATCAAAAAACTTGAGTGATATGGAAAGGAACGGATTTGTTGAATATTCCTACTTGGCTAACAGCATCCTTCTTGGGATTTGGGGAAACAGGACAATGCCATTGGGGCAGGTGTTACCAGAAATGGCAAGGAGACGCGATGGGGCACACTTAGATGGGGTTTATGCTGGTTGCTGGATGTATGCCGAAAATCAAAGAGTAGATTGCACGATAGAAGTTACTTGGCCCGACAGACCAGTAGGATACACCGGCCCAGTCCCCGTCGGAGCCGGCCTAGAATTACTTTGGGATGCGGGAGATGGAGGCACATTTCAGGGTAGAGCAACCCTCGTAGCACTAGATCGACTGGTTGGCTACTATTGGTGGGGTTAAATGAATCGGGCGATCAATCTAACTGATAATGGCTATCGCCCCTACAGGGCTTGCTTCATCGCAGTGTACAGCGCTAGCTTTACTCAGGCGCAGCAAGAACGCAGTGTGGAGCTGCTACATTTTTGTGCACCGTAGCTTTTTAGTCATTGAATCTATTATCATTATAGCATGTCAGCGAAAAGAAAATTCTACGACAAGGAAATCAGATTGGATACCTGAGGATGAGCCCCGGGACCTCCTCCATGGCAGTGGGAGTCGACCAGAAGACCATCCTCAACATCGAGAAGGACCGGAAGAAGACTTCTAGCTTTCTCCAGAACTACCTCACTGCTTTATCACTCTGAAACACCCCATCCGCCCATCCTTCAAACGTATTTCAAGGAAATAAGTCCCCGCAGGCCCATTGATCTCCAATTCATAGTAATCAAATCCATCTACCAAATCGTATTGCGTAACCTGCCCAAAGACATTACTGACTTTGATAGCCATTGCATCTTCGCCCATCGAGCTCACACATACCTTGCCAATGGTCGGGTTGGGGAAAATCTCGCAATCCAAATTCAGCTCCTCAGTGCTGACCACAATTACTGTCTCGCAAGCCGAAGTATCTATACACCCATTCTCCGTCACGATCACGGCATAACCACCGTTGGTGGTCGGCGTGAAATTCTGATTGGTCGCGCCTAGAATCTGCACGGAGTCACAGTATATCCATTGATATACTGCAGGCATAGCGTTTGCTGTGAGCGTTGGAGCTGAGAAGATGATCGAGGTATCGACCGAATTGATAGTCAGATTGATCGTGAGGATGCTGTCGCAACCCAAGACATTTGTAAGGGTATCTATGTACATTCCACTGCTCGTCCAGTTGAAATGTCCACTGGGAGAAAGGTAATGATCACATGCGGAAACGAGGACCGTGCTATCGCTGTGGTTAAGGATTGTGAGATTGATGGCAATGATACTGTCGCAGCCTATAGCATTAGGGATCGTGTCGCGATAAATCCCAGTTGTAGTCCATGTATAATGGCCACTCATGGAAGTATAGGCAGTGCAGCTTGTTACGGAAATCGCTGATTGTGAAGAAATACAGTTCCCGAGTTTAAGCACAAAGCCATCCATGTTCCCTATGGTAGACAAATTGAAAGTGGATGCACCTGGGTCAAAATCTACATTTTCTTGAAAAAGCCCATTGACATAAACGGATTCAGAACCTACAACCGCTATGCCATGTGCTATATCGGAGGAATCTGAACCCAAGCCTACTAGCCAATTCAGTGCGCCTGTAGGATGCAAGGAGAGGACAAACGAGTCATCCAAGCCAGCTGAAATCAAATTGACAATTCCAGAATCAGGATCAAAATCTGCGAGATCTCTAAAAGTTCCTGTCGCATATACGGCTCCTGATTCATCTGCCTCGATTCCGTAAATATATTCGTAGCCAACTCCTCCAAATTGTTTGCCCCAGACAAAGTTGCCGCCACTGTCCAGTTTGGAAATAAAGACATCGTCGAGACCGAAAGCTGTCAAAGTAAATGAAGCGGGTCCCGGGTCTAAGTCTATTGTGCTTGAAAAAATTCCTCCGCAATAAATATTTCCAGAAGTATCCAAACTTATTGTCCGCAGGCAGTCAGAGCTTAAACCTCCAAAAGTCCGCACCCAAATGAAGTTGCCCTGAGGGCTCAATTTCAATAGGTAGCTGTCAAGGAAGCCTACAGCAGTGACATTGTAGACCCCAGCGCCTGGGTCGAAATCAATCGTGTTGCCAAAATAGCCTGCAGCGATTACATTTCCGCTGCCATCCAATTGGATATCGGACCCGATATCATACTGGGTTCCTCCAATTCGTTTAGCCCATCCAAAGTTCCCTGCGGCATCAAGTTTTGCTACAAAGGCATCATTACCATTGACCGTCGGCGTGAGA
Organism: Bacteroidota bacterium; assembly: GCA_031415375.1. Classification (GTDB taxonomy): domain Bacteria; phylum Bacteroidota; class Bacteroidia; order J057; family JADKCL01; genus JADKCL01. The sequence goes on from JANORP010000302.1 coordinate 13,918, forward strand.
TTGAATATTCCTGGTCCAGGATCAAAGTCACTAGTTCCGTAGAAAATACCCGTCATATAGATATCCCCGACGGCATCCACCGTGACCGACCGAGGGTCGGTATAACCAGTCCCGTTGATCGACTTTGCCCAAACGTAATTCAAAGCCGCATCGAGCTTTAAGACAAACATGCTGCTACTGCCGTTGGATGTAAGGTAATGCACACCAGCCCCTGGGTCAAAATCCCCTACACCCACAAATGAACCTGCGAGAATCGTATTGCCTGCATCGTCATAAAATAGAGCAATGGAAATGTCATTTCCTGTTCCACCAAAGGACAACCCGCGCAAAAAATTGCCCGAAGTATCGAATTGGATAACAAAAATATCATTGCCTGCCGCAGTGTGAATGTCACTTCCAACTCCCGGATCAAAATCCATCGTGCCACTATAAATGCCCATTGAAATCACACTCCCACTCGATCCTGCCGATATCGATTGTCCGTTGCCAATGCCTCCTAAGCCGCCGAGCTGGTTTGCCCAACTAAACGATTGCGCTGATACGATCTGCCAAAAAGGCAGGGCAATCACTAAGCATAGGCTTAGAATCTTCTTGTTCAAATTCTTGTTTTCGCGGGCATTGAGCCAAAGTAATGGAGCAATCATACAAAGGGAATAGTTGAAAGTCAAAAGTGAAAAACCAATAGGATAAGTTGGCTTGCCCCCCGATGTCAACTAGGAAACCAAATCCAACTTTCGCTTAATATTCTGAAAAGTTAGACAAAAGGTGTGACATTTTTAATCGTGTAGTGCACGTTGCTTGCAAAAATACGATCATAGCAGGAGGAATCTTTCTAATCAGCCGAACCAATCGTGAAGCAATTGGCGAAAATAATGAAATTGCATGAACCACAATGCAATTGTGGATCCTAACAATGGATCTTGAAGCAGCATATATCCTCTAGAAGAGCATTCCCCCTTTGCCCATCCCATACTTCTTGCTATCTTTGAACGGAACGCAAGAGAGAAAACACAGTGCTGAACGGTTCACAACGAAAATGGTCTGACGAGGAGCTCATTGCGATGGGCCTCCACAAGTGCGTGATCGGCATACCAGGCCGCCCACTTCCCATCATGGTGCCCAATGCCCAGGCCACCAATACCCAAGATGCCTACCGCTTGGAGGCCATCGAGGACGAGGTACACCCGATCATCATCTGGTCGCGTCGTCCTTATGAGCAGGTCATGGGCCTCACCTACAGGCTATTGCCGACGCCGTCGATGCTGCCGCTCTACTACGAGACTTTGCAATTGCTGCAAGTCGAGAACGACCGCCGCATCCAGTTTTATGTCGGCAAACATGGCTCGGGCAAGTCCTTTCTCGGCAGGCTCGTAGGCGATTTGCTCCATGAAGATGGCCCGATCACCATCAACTGCGCCGACCGCGACCTCAACGAATTGCTCTTTGAAACCGTGCTCGACGTGGGCGCGAACCCCGACCTCTACACCCGCATCAACGAGCGCTTGCAAGCCGGCACCCTGAACCAAGCCTCCGTGAATGCCATCAAGGACGTCGTCGGCAATGCCTACACGCTCAAAAATGGCCTCCCCTACATCGATTTTGAGCGCGTAGGCAGCACGGTGCTGGAAAAAGTGACCGATGAAAACGGCCTCGTCGATACAGAGGCGGTCTTCAACGGTGCCAAGACCCATGAAGTCGTGGACACATTGCTGCGCATTGCACAGGTCGAGGGCCTCGCCAAAGAGGCCGCCTTCATGCCCATCAAAACCCAACTCGGTCTGCTGCCCCGCGTCTGGAACGATGGCCGCGTGGTACACCTAGAGGAATACAACAAGTGCAAAGAAGGATCAGACACCTGTCTGCACCCCGTCTTGCAAGTCTTCAATGGTGAAAACCTCAAATGCCGCGTCTATGGAAGCGGTGGCATGAGCTTCGCCTTTGACAACCGCGAGCGTGGCCCCCTCTTCTTTTGTTACCTCGACGGCAATATGCAAGCAGACGGCGTCGCCACGCATACGCTCAGCGCATCCGCCAACGACCGCATCCTGCCCAACATCATCCAAGACATGATCCAAGCAGACTGGCAACACCGTTGGTGCCAAATGCTCTGCGGCCTGCCCGTCAAGATCTTGTATGAAAGCAAGCGCGATCAGTGGGAATCCAACCCCGAATCGTTTACCAAGTTTTTGCACATGCTGCGCGGCCTCGGCACCGACAGTGTGCCCGAAGCTCACAGCCACTACATCGACCGTTGGGAAGATGTACTCGATGCCACGGATATCATTTCCAAATACAACAACCTGTATGACGAGATGACCAACCCCGACTCGCAAGCATTTCGCGAGGGCAAGTTTCCCGAGTTGTTTTCAGAAGTCGATGAGGAATTTTACAACATGGCAGGCGGCTCGATGCGCCGCAACATTTATTACTTCAAAATGGCCATGCTCGGTCGCCCCGGCACCAAGCAGCCCCACCAAAGCCAGGGTTATGACCTCACGCAAGACTGGAGCAAGCCACCCGAATTGAATCCCAACCGCGCAGATTACCATCCCGAGGAAAAGCTAGGGACATTTATCGTGGAGATCTTCCACCGTGACATGGTGCGCCTCACGCTTGGCGTGGGCAAGATCAATCTCTACATGCGCCTCAAGGTGCTCTTTGAGAGCCTGCGCATGATGCGTCCACCGCTGAGCGAAGGCATGAAGACCGAGGCCGTGTATCTCGAAGACCTGCTCAATGGCGCTCCCAAGGGCAGCAATAGCAACCTCAAAATCCAAGAAATCCTCTGTGAGCAGTTGCGGGCGCACTTCCCCAATACCCCGCTCAGCAAAGACAACAATCACTTGATGACCCTGGACCAAGTCGCCAAGGGCATCGACCGCGCGTCCAAGCTCGCGTTGCCAGCGGCCGCAGACCCGCGCAACCGCTACCTGCTCGCGCAGAACTATGCGCCCCTCACGAGCGTGGAAAACATGTTTGTCCCGATGGCCTTGTTGGAAAGCGTGACCATGCCTTCAGGCCGCGCCATACGGCTCAAAGACGAGGATTTCATCGGCTTGGAGCACATGTTGGCAGCCCTCGCGCTGCCCAAGGTCGGCGCCAATACCCTGCGACAGCTGTGGAACGATAGCTTGATGCAAGCCATCGACAGCCCCCTCGCCCAGCTGGACGAGGCGCTGCAAATTTCCTGTGGCAAGGCAGGTTCAGGACTCGCCTTCACCAGCCTCCTCGCCGGGCAATACGATGGTGGCAAAGGCGGCATGGTCGTCGTGCACATCTTACGCGATGCCCGCAAGGATCAGAGCCTCATCGTCGGCGAGCGCATCTCAGATCGCCTGCGCGAGTTTTTGAAGGAGGCTAAAATCGAATATGTCGATCGCAGTGAAGGCAATGCCCGCACCAAGGTGCAGACATTTCTCACGCGGCTTCTCATGCAGTTGCCACCCGAGACTGAGAAGCTGCTCATCGCCAGTTTCTTCCACCGCAACAGCGTGCCGGGCTTCGACCTCGTCGGCAACATCGATCGCCTCGACACCCTCAAACTCGCCGACCTGCTCGCCAACAAAGACGTGCAGCCCGATCGCCCCAACCTCGCGACACGCCTCACCGATGCCAAAAAGATCGAAGCGTATTTGGATCAGATGGTGGCTGAAGCGGCGATGGCATAATATGAACCTTCGGCTGCTGACCGCAGGGCTATCGAGGTGCCGCGTTCAGGGTGACTACCCTCAGTTTGCCGAACGGGGCCGCAATGATTCAAGCAAAGCGTTTTCGGAGCTTGTTCAATTTATGTCGCAATGCAAAATGATCCATTCGCAGCTCATACATTCATAAACGCCTTGCCTCTGTGCTGACACGCCTATGCATCCTTCCGATTCATTTCATGGTGGCCCTCCCATTGGCCCTTGTATTTGCCTGCAATGTCCACGCCCAGCAACCCGCATCTTTCCTTTTCGGTGAGAAGCAGTTTGAGGGCGTGCAGATCTATGACATGATTCAGGACCAGCAATCCAACTATTGGTTTGCGACCGATGAGGGCATCTATCAACATGATGGGTATGATTACGAGCGGATCGATTGCCCTGGAATGATTGGCTTGTCGGTATTTGGGTTTGTGATGAATGCAGAGGGCGCTATCTTTTGCTTCAACCTCAACCATCAGATTATCAAGATCGAAGATGGCGCGGCCGAGGTGATCTACGAATTGCAGAAAGATGAACTGATGCCCGACATCCACCTGGCGGTGACGCCCGAGGACATGATCCTCGTCGTGGCAAAGAGGACTCTGCTGATGGATGCTGATGGCCATGTCGTGAAGCGATCACGCATCTGGCAAAATTACTTTGGCGTGCCCTTTCTTACGGATCAAGGTACCATTGTCTGCCATCTGTCCAGCCACGACTCCTTGCTGGAGATTTCCAATAGCGGCTTTCAAAACGTACCCCTACAACAAGACGGCAAGCCGATCTTGGGAGTGTTGCGTTTCTTTAGAATGCAGGGTCGTTCGTATGCCATCAATGTAGGCAACAAGGCGCTGTATGCTTTTGACGAACGGCATTACCGCCTCAGCCCCATCGCCATGCAATCCTTTCTAAGTCCCGATGAATTCATGCGATTTTACAGCGTGGGCGATCAACTATGGATTTCCAGCCTGATCTCTGGCGTGCAGGTATTGCGTGATTGCGACCAACAGCTGCAGCCCGATGTCTGGTTTCCACAGCACCTCATTTCCTCGGTTTACAAAGATCAGGAGGGCAATCTGCTGCTGAGCACATTCAACCACGGCGTGGTCGTGATCCCCGATCTGGACATTCCAGATGCAGTCCCGATCCCTGGAGGGCAAATTGTCATGGGCTTGCGCAACGATGAGGACCTCGGGATATTGCTGGGCACGGCAATGGGACAACTCCTGGCCATCAAAGGCGACCGCATCGTGCAGTTGAGCGATGCTGGCCGCAAACCACTCGAAGCGATATACAGTTGGCCGGGGCATCCATTGGTTGTGTTTGACGATGCCAAGATCAAAGTCTATGACAAAAGGTCTGGCCACGTCCACGACATCGGTCGCGCCTCACTCAAGGATGCCGTTGCCTTGGACACAGCCACCATCTACCTTGCGCTCAATACGGGCTTGATCAAGGTCACTTGGGACGGACGAGATGGATTTAAACAAACAATGATCCCACAACTTGAGATGCGATGCTATGCCGTAGCACTCGACGACGATGACCACACGATCTATGTTTCCACCGCAGACGGCATGAAGATGCTTGCGACCAATGGGGCCGTGACCGACCTGCTTTTCCAAGGCAAGCGCATTTTTGCCAATGACCTCACTTTTGGAGACGGTGTCTTGTACATCGCCACCAAAAACCAAGGCCTCCTGATCTTGAAAAAAGGCATGTCCATGACCCATATCCAGCCGCAATTGGCTGGGGAACGGCTGGAATTCGCTCAATTGCTCCTGCATGAGCGGCAACTCTATGCGAGCAGCCCCGTCGGCTTGATCGTGATGCAGCTCGATGGCTCGGGCTTCACACACCTCAACAAATCCAATGGTTTTGGCACCAACAGGATAATCGACTTTGCGATCAATGAAGATGAGCTGTGGCTCACCCATGCCAAGGGTGTACAGCACCTGGACTTGGCGTCACTTCATCAACAGGTCCCATTGCCCACGATCAGGCTCACACATGTCACGGTCAATGATACCTTGCAGGTAACGGTCGGCTCCATTGGCGTTTTTGACCATACCCAACGGAAATTTCTTTTTCAGGTCTCCACACCCACCCTGCGCTACCGTGAAAACATAGTCTATCACTATCGCTTGCTCGGCTATGAAGATGACTGGACGACAGCTCCCTATGAGAACCATGAATTTACCTACAATGCATTGGGCCCAGGTGAATATACGTTTCAGGTGAAAGCCGATAATCAAGGCAAAATGAGCCTGCCTGCATTCTACGCCTTTTCCATTTCAGAGCCTTTGTATGCCCGATGGTGGTTCATTGGCGCGGTGGCTTTGCTGGTCTTGGCCTTGATCACACTGGTGTATCTGCGGCAGCTCAGGTCGCAGCGCAGGAAGGCCAGCATGCGCAATGAACTCAACCTTTCTCGCCTCACGGCGATCCAATCGCAGATGAACCCGCACTTCATCTTCAATGCGCTCAACTCCATCCAAGACCTGGTCTTGCAGGGCGACATCGACAATTCTTATACTTTCATCACCAAATTTGCCAACTTGGTGCGGCGCACATTGAACTATTCCGACAAGGATTTCATCGAGTTTGAGCAGGAAATGGAGTTGCTGAAGCTCTACTTATCCTTGGAAAAATTGCGCTTCAAGGCCGATTTTATATACACCATCGATTCCCAAGACATCGACGACATCCAGGTGCCGCCGATGCTCATTCAGCCATTCGTGGAAAATGCGTTCATTCACGGACTCATCCATAGAGAGGGTCCCAAACGGCTCGACATTCGCTTTGAACTGGGGGAAACGCTCATTTGTACGATTCAGGACAATGGCGTAGGGCGGGAAAAAGCGCGCGAAATCAAGGCGCGGCAAGGCGCGGCCGAGGAGTCTTTTTCAGGTGCGGCGATCCGCAAGCGGTTTGCGATCTTGAGCGCCCACTTTGAGGGCGCATTGGGATTTGAATATGAAGATCTGATGGAGGATGGCGTCCCCGCAGGCACCAAAGTCATGTTGCATATCCCAGTGAAGCGTCGATTTTGAGCCATTCCTGAACTACATTTGCCCTTCATGAAGATTTGGGCGCTCGATATCACAAAAACGACGAGGTTTGCGACATGACGAAGATCAAGGCGATACTGGTGGACGATGAGGAAAGCGCAAGAAATGTGCTGAGCAACCTGCTGATGCGATTTTGCCCAGATGTGGAGTTGCTGGACAAGTGTTCCAACATTCCCCAAGCCGTCACGAGCATACAACAGCACAAGCCAGATTTGGTATTCTTGGACATCCAGATGCCGCAATACTCAGGCTACGAGATTGTGAAATTTTTTGAGCAGATTGATTTTGAGATCATTTTTGTTACGGCTTATGACAACTATGCCGTGCGCGCATTTGAATTGGCGGCCGTGGACTACTTGCTCAAGCCGGTCGATATCGAGCGGCTCAAGCTCGCCGTGGGCCGTGCCAAAAACCAGGTCGATCTCAAAATGCAAGCTGAGCGACTCCAATTTCTCAGCAATGCCCTGCAAACCAAGGACGTCAAACATTTGATGGTCTCTGAGAAGGGCTACCAACAGGTCATTCCCATCGAGATCATCGTTGCGATCGAGGCGCAAGAGTCCTATTGCCTCATCTACACCACCGACAAAAAATACATCGTGAGCAAGAACCTCAAGCATTATGAGACGATGCTAGAGGGCAATCCCGAATTCCTGCGCGTGCACAAATCCTGGCTCATCCACAAAGCCCACATCGTAAACTACTCCAAGTCTGACCTCTCGATCAATATGGCTGGCGGCTTGGTCGCCAAGCTCTCCAAATACAAGAAACTGGAGTTTGAGCAGGCAATGTTGGGTTGATTGTTGTGCTATTCCTCAATTAAATTCGACGGTTCCTAAAATAAGTGTCGCAATCCACCTATGGAGGTCTTACCTTCCGAGACCTAAGAATATTATGAATTACATGAGAAAATTTACACTACTTACTTTACTGCTTGGTTTTGCACAACTCTATTATGCCCAAAATTTTGAATGGGCAAATGGCATGGGAAACTCCGGCTACGACGAAGGACGGGGAGTGGCCGTCGATGCCCTGGGAAACGTCTTTACCACAGGTGTCTTTTCGGGGACGGTGGATTTCGATCCAAGTGTAGGTCTCTTTGAATTGACCGCTGCTGGTTTTGATGATGTTTTTGTCACCAAATTCGATGCAAATGGGCTTCTTGTTTGGGCATTGGCCATCGGTGGAGTCGATTATGAAGCTTCATTCGGCATTGCATTGGACGATTCAGCCAATGTTTTTCTTACGGGATCCTATATCGGAACCTTCGATTTTGATCCGGGATTGGATACCACCTTCTTAAGTTTTGCAGGTGCCAACGATATCTTTGTATGCAAACTCGACAGCGCCGGCAATTTGGATTGGGCATCATCCATCGGCGGACCTGGCGGAGAAGAAGGAACTTCAATCGCTGTGGATGAATTAGGAAATGTATATACAACTGGCTCATTTGTAGGTACGAGCGATTTTGATCCACGTGCTACGACCTTCAATCTCACTGCGGGTTCGCAAAGCATTTTCATCTCCAAACTGGATGTGTCTGGCAATTTTGTTTGGGCAAACAAGATCGGCGGTACGATCGTCGATGTTGGGAAATCAATTACCATAGACCCTTCTGGAAACGTACTTACGACAGGCTTTTTTTACGGCACCGTCGATTTCGATCCAGGGACAAGCGTAAGCAATCTCACCGCTGGAGGAAGCTGGAATGCGTATGTATCCAAATTGGATGCGAGTGGAAATTTCGTCTGGGCAAAAGCTTTGGGAAATTCAAGTGATGTCAGGGGATTCGGCATCAAGACCGATGTTTCAGACAATATCTATGTAACAGGATATTTCATTGGAATCGCTGATTTTGATCCCAATGCAGGAATAAGCAATTTGACTTCTGCAGGAGCGACAGACATTTTTGTCGCAAAGTTGGACCCAAATGGCTTCCTAGTATGGGCCAAAAGCTTGGGTGGTGCCGGCAATGACGCTGGAAATTCCCTGGCCTTGGATGGCACAGCCAATGTGGTCATCACGGGTTATTTCAATGGAAGCGCAGATTTTGACCCGGGTGCATCCACCCAATCCTTGACTTCTGTCGGGGCAGAAGATATTTTCATCGCCAAATTGGATGCGAGCGGCAACTATTTGTGGGCAAAAGGATTTGGAAACGTAGTGGACGATATTGGAGTTTCCGTTGCAGTAAATGCCGTTCAGAATGTCTATTCTACAGGCCACTTTTACGCCACCGTTGATTTTGATCCAGGCACAGGCGTTGCTAACCTCTATTCTTCATCGGGTTCAGGTGATGTTTATGTGCTCAAGCTGAATCCCAATGTCGTCAATATCGACGAATCGGATCCAGAAGGTCGCATTTCGATTTATCCAAGTCCGACATCCTCCTCGATCACCGTTCGATCCGCTGATCCTATTGCCTCCGTTTCCATCTTCAATTTGGTCGGTGAACTGGTTCAATATGAAACCACCAACACCTTTGTAGTGGAGCACTTGACCGCAGGGATGTATGTTCTGCAAATCAATACTGCGACGGGCATCAGTACGGCTCGTTTTATCAAGGAATAGAAATATACCGTCTCAGGAATAGAAAAGGAATTCATCTAAATAGGTGGGTTCCTTTTTTTTGTCCATTCCTGAACAAAATCGTCCATTGCTGAAAAGAATAGAATACTTGAAAGAACAAAGGGGATATTTGATCAAAATCTTCAACCACAAAATTATTATGAGAAAATTAGCACTGTTTTTGTTCATCTTGCTCACAGTAGCATCGGTGGGTTCCACCTACGCTCAAAACGGCAATGTTGTCGTTGCTTCGATCGACCTCGAGGACCTCGGCAACGGCACGGGCATGATCGTCGTCAAACTGTCTGGAAACCAGGCATCAGAATATGATGGCGGCACGTTCACCATCTCTGGTGACCGAATTGCCAACGGTTCTGCATCAAGTAGTATCGGTGCTGGAAGCAGGGTTTTCATCGCACCACCAGTCCCTGGAAATGGAAATAGCAATGGCAATCAGCAAGTACTGCTTGCTGGCGTATTTCCTATTGGGAGCGGAAGTGGTAGCGACGAAGTGATCATACAGCTCTCTATTCGTCCCAGGACCACCGGTCTCGACTGGACCTACATGAAGCGTGGCAGGCTTCCAAGGCGCACCGATATCTAGGATTTGGGCTGCATGATGGATGCAGAAAATCAGCGTACACAATCTAGAAAAGAGGGCTTCGGCCCTCTTTTTTGTTTCCTGCATTCTCCAAACGGCCATTGCTAAACAAATATGACCATTGCTGAGGTTCACACAACCTCTCAATTCACATAATATTATGTTTGGTCCATTGTTCACCACACCTAAGAAATTATGAAAAAAATAGCATTGTTCACGTTCGTATTGGCGCTTGCAAGCGCAGGCTATTCGCAGTCCATGAAAGAGAAAATGGCGGCCAAAATGGCTGGCGGCGGCGGCGGAGCTGTCAAAGCCGTCGAGGCTCCAGAGGGCGAATATTCAGATCCATCGGGCCTGTCGGGCACATATTATGCGACCCCAGACATGCCGTATGGCGATGGCAAAAAGGTCGCCAAGGTCATCAAAATCGAATTCAATGCGGCCGAAAACGAAGTGATCATGCATGCCATGAAAGGCGAGGACGATCCCAGTAAATTGTACATGAACGAATACATGTACTACGCCCGCGACAATTTCAAACTCAGCCAATTCGGCATGGACAGTTATTCGCTGTTCACGATTGAGCCGGGCGTCTTGGTTTTTGGCAAATCCATGTGGGCGCCAGAGGGCTATCCCGGCAAAAATTCCAATACCTTGATCGCCGACAGCGCCAGTTTCAAATCGGTCGTTTTGGTCAAAGATCAAAGCAAGCTCGGCAACTACACATCTGTCGATGCCAACCGCCTCTTCGGCGAGCAAGCCACCCGCGCTGAAATCTACAACACCTTGCGCCTCGCCGAGAAGACGCCACTGCCCAGAATGGGCTCCATGACCTCAGAAAAGGACTTGATCGGCGTCGCTGTCGAGCTCATGAAGGCCAAATGGGCAGACTCCAAGGAGCCGGCTTGCTTCCAGGGCTGCTACATCTACAACGACGAATGGGCGGGTGTGAGCTACGGCAGACTGTCTGGCAATGGCACCTATACCTTTTCCGATGAAGTCACCGCCATCATGATGTTTCAAGAACCCGCCACTGGCTTGTGCTATTACTACTCCATCGGCATCTCCCGTGAGAGCAATGCCATCAAGGCCAGCGGCATCAACACCACGACCGGCCTCCACATGACCGGCAACTCCACGATACAATATATTACGAAGGCCAACATGGACGTGGCTTTGGCGGCGATTGGGAAGTAAGCAACGACGAAATTGTTCGGCAACATTCCGTTGCTGAACAATTTCGGCCATTCCTCAAACGGATTGCATCTACCTCAGATGATTCCCGTTTTTTACGGCATAAAATGTACAGCGTAATATGAAACACCTAAAAATCACCTCTTTGTTTGCCTTGCTGCTTTTGGCGGGCATCGGTCTCCACGCCCAATGCAACGGGCCCGTGAGCACCATCTCTGAAAACTTCAACGCAATTGCCTACGGGCAGCGCCCGACCTGCTGGACAGGGTTTTACGCTGCCGTGACTAGCGTCACAGCCAACTATTGCTACAACGGCGAATATTGGATCCAACGCATCAACCAAGGTGCCACCACCGCCGATCTGTTCATGATCGTATTGCCTCAATCGACCATGAAAGGTCCGCTGAGTTTTGACCTGCGGAAATTGCCCAATAGCGGCAACCTCACGCTCGAAGTAGGCAGTTTGAGCGACCCCAATGATCCGCGCACGTTCACCCTTACGCGAGCCCTGAGCTACGGTAGCTCGACGGCACAACGCTTTACCGTAGATTTCACCAGCTACAGTGGCACCGACAAGTACATCGCCCTGCGCGCCTACTTGCTCCCCTCCCAGGGATTTGCCTTTGATAATCTCACATGGAGCGGCCCGCTACCCATCCTCACTCCCGTATTGGCTCCCAAGGGATTTTGATGCGGGCTTGCCGCATGTCATAGGAAATATGAGAGGGCTTCGGCCCTCTTTTTTTGTTGTTCGAAAATGGTTTCTGCTGCTGCATACTGGAAGGGTGCATGACAAATCCAGCAGGCAGGGCGGGAGTCCTCCCCAAAGGCTATATGTGGGCCGACGAACGGACAAGGGAAAAATGCGCTTTTAATGGCTTGGATTCCCATGTTAAATAAATCGTTCGTCGGCCCACAAGCAGATTTTTGGGGAGGGCCAACGAACAAAGTATCCCTGCTGCCAGATTTGTCATGCACACTGCGAGAACCTGCCCCTTTCCCCGCAACCACATTTACCCTATCTTTACATCCAAAGACGTATTCGGAATGAATATCAATCGCCTGAGGCAAAAACTCCATGAAATGATCGATGCTTGCGACGACAAGGATTTGCTGGATCATTTTTTCCAAGTGCTCACCTTGGAAAAAGTTACTCATTCCCCCGAATTTTCAATGGAATTGGATTCAGAATCGTATGCAGCGCTTTCAGAAGAATTGGACGCGCTGTCGCACTTTGACTTCCTGAAAGACAGCGACGACCCGCTCGACTACCCCGAATTTGCAGGTGGCTCGAACTAGGATTCGATGAATGATGCGCCGATCGGATTAGTCCAATACCAGCAAACCCTGCCTACAGAAATCCCCGATTCAATCCGGCCATTCCGCTATATTTGAGCATGCATCCGATGCAAATCGGAAAATGGGACGCCCCACGAGGCTCATCCCCCCATTGTTCATTTTTCATTATTCATCATTCATTGAAGTGAGTAACCACGGTAGAGCCCTCATATCAGCCCTCAACGCAGGCGACTACGCCGCCGTCGATCAATATGCCGACCTCAGCGACCTCGACATCAAGATCGTCAACAGCCATATCCATGAGCTTTTTGACCGCGCGATCAAAGGCGAAAATTTTAAGCTCTTCATGGCTTTGCTCAAGATTCCGAAAGTCTTGATCAGTGGCCCCGAATACTGTGCTTTGCGCCAAGCCACTACGCTCGGCCTAGGCGAATATGTGCGGGAGCTCACACGCATGCCCACCGCCAATCCAAATATCGTGGGCCGCAATGGCGACACAGCCTTGCTCGCTGCCGTCAAAGGCAACTGGACTCAGAAAAAGGCCCTCGACCTCGTGCGGGCCATGGTGATCTTGCAACCGCTCAAAGTGAACATCCGTGACAGCCAAGGCTGCACTGCCCTCTGGCATGCCCTCAAAAAAGCTTGGTTTGAGGTCGCCAATGTCTTGATGGATGCGGGTGGCAATCCCAATGTCGAGGACGATGATGGCACTGCCCCGCTCACACTCGGCATCACGGCCACGGGCCTGCCCGGGGACTTGCTCACCCGCTTGCTCACATACACGGGTGCGGGCATCGAGGACGAGGCCGACAAGGCCAGCCCCATGCAATTGGCTGCCGACGACGACGATGTCCAACCACCTGCGATCCATCAGCGCCCCGATCCCTACGCCCAAACGATCATCCAGCAAGTGCCGAGTCAGCGCGTACCCGGCACCCAGGTCAAGATCGACATCAGCCCGACCAAGGACGATGACGATGACCAAAACGCACCCCTGATCCGCAAGGTCACGACCGTCGTGCAAGACTTTGCCACCGACGAGCCGCCGATGAAAGTCGATGCCCACGTGCCTGCGCCCAAAGCGATCGAGGATACGGCCGACTTTTTTGCGGTCATGGAAGGGCAGGCGATCGACGATACATTGGAAAAAAGCCATCTGTTTGAGGCCAGCAAAGATGGGCGCTACCGCATCCACCGCAAGGCCGTCTTGGAGGAAATCGAGATCATCGTCGCGCAATTGCAGACCACCGGTGAGGCACTTGTGCCTGCCGACTGCGCCCGCCGCGACCCGGCCTCGGGCCTCAATCTCTGGCAGACGGCAGCCGTGCAGGGGCAGTTCATGCTCCTGCTCAAGGCCATGGCGCGGGCCAAGCGTTGGCCCGAAGCCGCCGATCTAATGACCAAGACAGAAGACGGTCGCAGCCTGGTCGATTTCCTCGACGACCACGGCCAATTGTCGCAGGTCCTCAACGATGCCACATGGGCTGCGCGCCCCAAATTGCTCGCTGCCCTCATGGCCAGCCTGCCCGAGCGCCGCCTCCGAGCGATGTCGCCCCTCGTCGCCAAAACCAATTTGCTCATTTTGCATGGCGGTCGCTAGGCGCGACGCGCCTTGCGCTTGACTTCGTTTGTATTTGGAAGCTCGTTTCTCAGAGGCCCTTTCCGTCGGCGCTAGCAGCGCAGACCGATGGCGCGAGGATCAATAGGCGAAGTCGCATTTTTTGAGGAAGGAAACGATTTTACAAGTCACTGTGCCGCTTCTAAGCCACCCCACTTGCAGCCATCATGGAACTCTGGTCTGACCTCATACCGCCCCTTTTGGAAAAATATGCGGCCCTGCACCAGGCACGCGTCGAGGGGCAATATGCCGAGGAGATTACCCGCCAAGTGTTGCGTCGCTACGACGCATTGTGCTTTGAAATGGTCGAGGGATTGCATACGCTTTTCATGGAGATGATCCGCAACTTGGGCTACGTGCGCAAGCAATATCCCAAGATCGAGCTCGACATTTACCGTGCGGCCCATGTGGGCATGATCGAGGCCCTCAAGGAATGCCTGCAAGACGAGGTCGATTCCCTCAATCAATTGGCGTTTCAGTTGCAAGGGCTTGTGCAGCAACTGCGCGGATATTGCGCGGTGTTGCGCAAGGATATCAAGCGGGCGCTGCATGCTGTGCCTGCCCTGCAAAAGGACCGCAAATTTCGGCAGATCAATCTACAGGCCCAGCAAGCGCTGCTCGCGATAGACCTGCAACTCGCAAAAGGCAAGCAACTCTCAGAAGAGATTGCCAAAGGCCAATTGGAGAAAGCCCTCGGTGACCTCGACGCATGGGAGACGAGTGCAGACGGCATGCGCGATTTGCTGGCGGAAATGCATTTCTCGGCTGAGGAGAAGCTGTTGTTGAGCGGCTTGTTGGGGAATTGATGGTCGATGGCCCCCCATGCAATCGCTCGGAAAAACTTGCGGAAGATTTCTTGGAAAATGTGAACTTAGGAGTCGTTTCCCATTCATTTCAGTGGATCCTACTATGAAGCAATGCAACTAGAAGAGATGGCCACACTCCAAGAGGAGATGGCGACAAGGGTGATCATTCCGCCGAGTAGCGAAGGCTGGCTGAGGGAAAGTGGCGCCATAGTGCTGTCGCTCGACGTGCAATACCTCGGCGACATGGGTTATGTCGCCATCGATTGCCTGAAGTGGGATATGGGTCATGAGGAAATGTTTGCGGTCTGCGAGCCGGTGACCGAGCCTTATGTGCCAGGGTTTTTTGCGTTCCGAGAGGGTCCTGTTTTGCGAAGCGCATTGCAAAAGGTCATTGCTTGGATGGATCAGCGGCCAAGCCTCATCATCGTGGATGGGCATGGGCTTGCGCATCCACGTAAATTTGGCGTCGCTTGCTGGCTGGGGATCGAGTTGGGCTTGCCCGTCTTGGGCTGCGCCAAGGAGACTTTGGTGATGTATGAGGGGGAGCTGGGCGAGGCGATCGGCAGCCGCCTGCCTGTTGTTGTAAATGGGGAGGTGACGGGTTACGCGCTGCGTACTTCGCTGGGCGTGAAGCCCGTCTTTGTGAGTCCCGGCCATTTGATCAGTTTGGAGGAGAGTGTGGAATGCGTGCTGGGCCTTGGTGGCGGCTACAGGATCATCGAGTCCTTGCGGCGTGCCGATCAGGCTTGCCGGGCCTACGCCAAGGGGGAGCATGGGATACGGATGACGTATTTGGATTGAGGGGGAACGGCTGAGGGATTACGTCATAAAGAAATATGAGTATCCGTTTCATTAACAGTAGATCCAAAAAAGCTTGTCATTTCGACCGAAGTGGTCGAGGGATCCGCCGCGGCGGAGACGAGACCACGCAGCGGAGAAATCTAGCGCTTCCAGTAACACCTCCTACGTAACCA
>JANORP010000303.1:0-11415 GCA_031415375.1 Bacteroidota bacterium
AGCGCTAGATTTCTCCGCTGCGTGGTCTCGTCGCTTCGCTCCCTCGACCACTTCGGTCGAAATGACAAGCTTTTTTGGATCTACTGTTAATGAAACGGAAACTCATAATTTTTAATCACTGAATCTGTGGCATCCTGCTGCAGACCCGCCAACGTGTGCCTTCGGCGTAGAGCGCTGATGATCCCGTGATTTTTCACAGGCAATAATTGTCGGCTGTCTCCACCAAAGCGGAGCAACACGACATCATGGGTTTTTAGAGAAAACCCTTATGTCCAACGAAGCCCGAAGGGCTTCAATGTAAATAGCCCCGAGCGAAGCTCGGGGCATCATCGGCAACATGGCACAACCCCGAATGGGGTTGAATGTATTGCATTCATATTGAACCAATTATAGGCTGGGAACTGGTGCTTTTCCAGCCGCAGGCTTCGCCTACGCCGTGTCCCGCATGAAATGCGGGAGTTTTTCAAATTGAAGTCCTTCGGACTTGCAAATGCCACCGTCCAATGGTTTGGAAACCCATGGGGGCATCTCTCAAAACCAGCACCATGGGTTTTTAGAGACGCCCCCAAATTCGACGGTTTCAGCTTTGGCTACCTTCAGATCACAATCAAAAACCCCTTTCCATCGGCATGGGTGCCACCAAAGACGTGGCGGTCGTTGGTGGATGTGAAGGTCTCAAAAAGGGTGAGACGGCTCGCAGGGACCTTTTTGGTGCCCATAAGCGGCGCAAATACATCCACCCCATAGTAGCGGATATTGCGCACAAATTGCCCATTTTCATCCGTCAGTATTCCTTGTGGTTGCATCACCTCGTCGCGGTCTTGCGAGAGTTGCAGGCGGTAAAATCCTGCTGCCATGCCCGTCGTGGGCAAGTCCAAATAGAGCAAGGCATAGTCATACAATTGACCGACCATGGGGCGAATGTCGGGGAGGATGTTAGCAATCGCGAACTTCTCATGGTCGCGGATCACGCACATCATGTTGATGCTCAATAGGCAGAGATGCAATGCATTCGCCTTTTTGACCATCGTTTTTTGAATATTGCGTTGGGTACGGGCAAAGCGATTCCACATCCGCAGTGAGAGGATTTTTTTGAACGACATATTGTTTCAATTGCTAAGAATTTCAAGTCTGACGCGACAATCGAAGTGATTGTTTCCCCATCCTTTCGACATCAATATACACTTGGCCTTTGACATCTCGTGTCAAAGTAGATGGATGATTTCATGTATTTGTATGTATTGACAATGAGGGTATTGTGAGCATTGTCTGTCGAAATTTGTTCCTGAAAATGAGGTGATTCAAAAAGCGGAGAGACGAAAAATGGCGACCCTTTTTTTAAGCAACGCTACATACCCCAAATCGAAGAGCCGTCAGACGCATTACATGCACCTGACGGCCCTCTCCATTCAACTGAAAGATTACAGCTTAACGCTACAATTTCCAGAATCCATGAGACTCGGCTGCGGCGTCGCCAACCTGCACAATTGGAGCGGTAGATCCTTGAGTGGAATCTTGACCTGCACCAATGCTGGAATACCATCTTGAGATTCCAGTTTGCGCAATACGCGCCGCAATTGGCCTACATTTTCGACGACAAAACCCTTGGCCCCAAAGGCCTTGGCGAGCGCCAAATAATCCCATTCAGGCAACAGGTCAAAGGGCGCATAGCTCCCCGTCGGCGTGAAGGCATCCAAGTTCACAAATGCCTGCTCGATGGCATAGCCGCCATTGGACATGACAAATACAATGGCGTTTGATTTTTGCCGCACAAGACTTGAGATCTCTTGGCAAATCATCATAAATCCGCCGTCGCCAGCCACGACGATGGGCCGCTTCCCCGACGCCAATTCGACGCCCAATGCACAACCCGTTTCGTGACCAAGCGACCCCCAAGCGGCCTGTGCCACAAAGGAATCCTGCGGCATGCCAAACAGGTTGCCAAATACATAGAGGCTCGTGCTCTCGCCCAAAATCAGCTTGGCATTTTCAATATGGTTGTCGTCAATCAACCATTCGCTCAATATCTGGTAAAACCTATCATAGTTGAGCGGGTCTATGGCCAACGGTCGCGCCAATTTGTCGGCTTCAAAGGTCGGCTTGCGGTAGCGTTTGGGAAACTTGGAGTAGCTCTGGAAACGCATCAAGAGCGCCTCCATAAAATATTCCAGCCCGACACGCGCAAAGTCTGCATACCCGACGCGCGCACCATCGACCGTCACTTGCACCATTTTGCCATAGTCGGCTTTCATGATGTCGAGGTAGTCGTCGGTGATGATCGTGCCCAGCGCAATCACACCATCGCTGAGTGCAGCGATCGTGCGTGTAAGTGCAGGGGAGGCCGGCCCTGCGTAGGTGCCGCAAAACTGTGCCTGCCGCTCGTCCAAGACGGTCTTGCCCAAGCTCGTCGTCGTGAAGTACATGCCGCTCGCCGTCACCAGTTGTTGCGCCAGATCCTGCAAGCCAAAGCGTTGTATCTCTACGCCAAACCAAAGGAGGGGCAGCCTTGCGCGATCAATGATCGCCCACGCTGCATCGACCGCAGCTTCCAGGCTTGCGGCTTCAGACACGGTGGGGGTTGCTGCGAGCTTTCCGATCGGTTTGGCACAGGCCGTGCCAAAGATATTTTGCAAGACCTCAATATAGACGGGCCTGCGGTGTGTGAGCATGGCCACCAAGGCCGCATCGATTTGCGCAGGTGCTGTCATGGCATCAGACACAATGACCGAGGCCACCGTCACATTCTCCATCACCGTTTTGTCGGCGCTCAATTCTCCAGTGCTGTGGTGGAAAAGGATGCCCTCTGTATGCGTGAGCACGCGGTTGCTCGTGCTCGGGCTAGGCCCGATCAAGGCCACGGGCACACGCTCCACATACGCGCCAGCGATACAGTTCAGGATGCTGAATGCGCCGACGCCATATTGCACGCTACAGGCTGCCACACCCTTGAAACGTCCATATCCATCTGCGGCATAGCCTACCCCCAACTCGTTGATGTTGGGGATGCGGGTGATGGTCGTGGAGGCGTCTAGCGTCGTGAGGAAATGGGAGGCATAATCTCCTGGCACGACAAACAGATGGTCGAGGCCAAGCGATTTGAGACGGTCCAAGATGTAGTCTGAGACCGTGTATGGGTTGGAAGTTTTCGCCATTGCTCAGCCCTCCTCGATTTGATCCAGACAATCGGGCGTCATGTCGGCGAGTGTCGCACTGCCCATAGCCGTCGCGGGAATGCAGCCAGCGAGTTTGCCGCAGCCGCCACGCGGCACTGGCATGAGGTCGTATGTCTTGTCGAGCCAGGTAGGCCGCGCAAGTCCGAAATTGTCTTCCAACATCTGCTCTGCGGTATCCAATGCACCCTCGACCCAGCCTTGCCCGATCGAGTAGGCCTCGCCCACGATGTGGATGTCTTCGCCTTCGACAGGCTTCAGCATTTTCCACATGATTTCATCCAGGCGGTAGTTGGCTTTCCATTCATGCCAGCCACCACCATAGGGGTCGCCGCTCCAATCATGGTACACGGCTGCATAAGGCTGCGGAATCTCCTGCGCGGCATGTACCTCGGCCAATTGCCGATTGGCGGAGGAGACCATCTCGTCGGTCGGGTTGGATTCCATCGGAACCATCGTCGATTTGGTGGCAGGCTCGATGCAGGAGGGAAGATAGCCTTCGAAATGTTTGCCGGCCTCCAGGCCCTTCCAAAACGGGACCGTGCTGATGTCATTGTAGGAAGCCATCAAGAGTGAATTGAGCCAGGGTTGGCCACCTTCTTGCTCGCTTTCCGTCCCAAAATAATAGACTTGGCGGATGGGTAGGTCGGTCACCGAGCGACCTGCGACCAAGCCCATGCTGCGCCACCATGGGCGCTCGTAGGCGAGAAACAGTTTGAAGGCCGACTGGATCAGCACCGATTTGAGGTTGGATTTGAGCCATTTGTCACCAAAAAAGAAGTCGCATTTGATCAATTCAAGTGAGCGGCGTGGCATGCCCAAAATGATCTTTTTGGCATAGACCACAATTTTGTCGCCGCCTGTCTTCTCGGTCGATTTGCAGTTGTCAACGATGGTCGTCTTGGTCGGCTCAAAAATGAGCTTGTACCGAAACGCTTTGTCGTCGCTCTTTTGGATCTCTGCGAGGCGATGGTTCATGTACACCCGCTTGCCCAGCGGCACGATGCCCGGGAATAGATTGTTGAATTCCTCGACCAATGTGATGGGCAACTTGTCGTAGCCGTCTTTGAGGGTGAGGAATTGCGTGCTGTCGCTGTACTCAGTGGCAGGCAATTGTGTGACCGCATTGGCATTGGCGACATTGGCGTCATAGCCGCCAGCGTCTTTCATAAATTGGTAGCCCTCATTGCTCAAGGTCTTGTACATGAGGTTCCAGAACCCATATTTATAGAGTTCCTTTCCGTATGCTTTGAGCGTCATGAGGTCACAGAGGCTCAGGTTTTGCATGTTGGGGAAGATGTAATTCATCACCTTGACTTGCAAGTTGGTGGGGCCGAGGCCACGCTCAGACCAAGCGAGGTTATAGGGCACCTTTTCGGGATCTGAGAGTTCATGCAAGCGCAGGTGCTTGCCTCGTAGGTAAAATAGGTTACAATTGGAGCCGACAGGGGCAGGGGCTCCCATAGGGAAATCCTTGGTTTCCAGGCCCAGATGCGTGATGAGGTTGGCGACCATTTTGTGGGAATCGGGGATGTAGCGCATGCCACCCACCTCGGCCTTTACATTGGGGAGACCCGGCATCGTGACCGTGTAGAGTCGCCCGCCAATGCGGTCACTGTACTCAAACAGGCCGATTTTTTCTTTGGAGCCATAGGCTTGCTGCAGTCGCCAAGCGCTGTATGCGCCCGACACACCACCGCCTATCACGGCCGTGTCCAGTTTCAAATTTTCCATAGTATTTAATTGGTTTCAAAACGCTGCGGCCCCCAAAAAACCAAGGCAGGAACCGCAAAATATTCCATAGTTGCCTTCTGGGAACCAATCTAGGCAGAATTTGGCAGAATGGCAAAAGCGGGTGGCAAGAAAGGTGGGTGTTCTCAGCGGCGCTTTTGACCTAGGCAATTGGGGTAAGCAGTCAATCCTAGGTCTTCCTTCAGATATCCGGTTTACCTTACGCAATTCTTTTTCCCCAGAAAAATAGTGTGCTTTGCATGGTCTATCACGATATCTGTCAAAAAGGTGGAAAACATTCAGCATCAGGCTTTGATAATTCAAAAATTAGTTGCAGCTTTATGATTGTTCACAATTTATAGCTGCTTTCATGCGGCGTTAGAGTCACCCCATTTTCTTTTTTTAGGCCAGAAGGCCGCTATGTAACACCCTTTTTTGATC
The DNA here is from genome assembly GCA_031415375.1 of Bacteroidota bacterium. GTDB lineage: Bacteria > Bacteroidota > Bacteroidia > J057 > JADKCL01 > JADKCL01. Next base: position 5,343 of record JANORP010000303.1, read on the forward strand.
GAATTATGAAAAAACGATCTCCCCAGCGGCTGCATATAGTCGCGGTGCTGCTCATGCTTGGTGCGGTAGCCTTTACTTCTTGTGGTCAAGGTGGTCTTCCGACGAGGTCAAATGCGGATTTGCCTTCCAAGGAAAATGCACGCGATACGACAGCGATCAAGATTCCTGAGAGGTTTGATTGGCAACAGTACGTGACGCGCAGTCCCAAATTGTTGCTGCCTGTTTTTGATGGTAAGATGCGGAGCGTCCCATCCATCAATGTCGAAACTGATTGCGTGTTTTTGGGCGATGCCGTCAAGCCTGTGATTCACCTCAGTTTTGAAACGGTCAAGGCTGAGGTCGATCTGAGATTGGATGCGAGCGTGACCTACCAAGGGTTTGAGCAGAAGAAGTTTACGACACTCTATCCATTTAAAGTCAAGCAGCGGTTTATGCTGCCCTCCAATAGTCTTTTGATGCAAGATACTGCTGCATTGACGATGCTGGGCAGTGCCCAGTTTCCAATGCTGGAGGCCTACGAACGTGAGGAAATTGGGACCAAAAGCGCGCCCAAGTTTCGACACAATTTTCAATTGAGTACGGTGAGCAATGGCTTGGCCTATCGATTGCGTTTGGCGGAGTTTGGCAACGAGGCTTGGATGGCTGCCAAGGAAATTGTGGTCACCGTGCCCGCTTGTCCCAATGATTTACAGGAACGCTAATTTTTGTGACTATGTCTCCTCGCAACATCAAAAATCTGCCCCCGCTTTGCCTTTTGGTCGGCTTTTCGCTTTTGTCCCTTGTCGGGAATGCACAGATTAGGTCCAATTGGTTCAATATCAATCCCACAAGCTCTGATTTGGATGCTACCAATCCCAATGGCGCAAGTGGGGGGCGCGTACACAATCTCGGGGCTACGGCCAATATGACGCGCGTCTATGGTGCCTCAGAATGGGGTGGATTATGGCAAAGTTTCAATTCGGGCGTGACCTGGGCCAAAGTACGCACGTTTATTCCATCGGCCGCCTACGATGTGAAGGTGGCGGCAGCGACCACATCCTCGGCGCAGGGTACAGTGTATGTGACATCCTTTTTTGACGGACGCACGACGACACCTTTTTCGGGGGTTGCTTTCAGCCGCAATGCAGGCACGACCTGGCAAAAGGTGCCCCTGCCGCCAGGGCCTTGCGTAGCGCCCAATCTCACGGGTGAGCCCTCTGGATGGACCATTTCCATCAGACCCAACAATCAGGCTCAAGTATTTGCAGGGACCAACTGCGGTCTAGCCCGCACGATAGATGGGGGCACCAACTGGACCTACCTAGATCCCAGTCCTGGCGACGGCGTCTTTGAGCCTGTATATGCCGTGCTGGCACACAGCAATGCGATGGTGGATGTGATCACCCAAAACGGGTTCTTTTTCTCCCGCAACAATGGTACATCCTGGAGAGCAGGTGTAGGCGTTGCAGGTGGCCTAGGAGATTTGGCAGTCTCGCCTTTTGAGAACCACGTTTTGTATGCCTCCTCAGGAGGGCAATTGTTGGAATCCAACGACAGCGGTAAAACTTGGCCTACAGCCATCACCGTTCCTACGGGGTCAGGACGAGTTCCTTTTGTGGCGACCAATCGCCGCAGTACCGCCAACACTTACGATTTGTGGTACGGTGGCGTGGGGCTTTTCAGGGCTACTTGCTTGGCCAAAAATCCACCGATCATAGGAGGAGGTGGGAACCGTGCCCCACTCAACACTTGGTCAACGGATTTCTCGACGCCGAGGGGGGCTCACAATGATTTCGGGGACATCCTGTTCAATCCCGCGGTTACGAGCGATGCCTGTCCACTATTGGTTTGCTGCGATGGCGGCATTTACCGCAATACGCTTACCGCAACAGGTGCAAATTGCCAGACACCCGCTTGGGATCAGCCTACCATCACGCCCTATGCGACGTGGTTGTATGGGTTTGAAGGCATGGTGGGGAATAACAATCGCAATCAAATCTATTATGGTTTGCAAGACAATGGTGTTTGGGGCACGATCAGCGCACCCACGGGACCGACCAATGTCTTTCCCGTCTGGACCAACGATCAGTGTTGTGATGGCGTAACCACAGCAGCCGATCCTGGTGAAGCACTTTATGTTTTAGGTTTTTTTAGTCCTGGACGTGCTTTTAGGGTCTTCAAGGGAGCAGAGGGAATTCCCTCTGCCAATGAAATCCCCAACTATCCTGCATCAGGTTCCACGGTGATGTCTTTCGCGAGCGGACGCACGATGGTGCGCACAGGAAGCAACGCATTTGCATTCACCTTTAGCGACGGTGTGTACACCACCCCCAATATCAACGCCAACACCATTGCTTGGACCTATCTCAGCAATCCCACTGGGACATCTACCACCGGCGGCGGCATCAAGGCTGCCCCAATTGCTGGGACGACAAATATTTTTTACAAAACAGGCGTTGGCAAGCCCTATTCGACAGGGCAAATTTTCAGGTATCCTGGGACTGCGAGTGGCTCGGCGTGGACACAGATCAATCGACCTCCCGGCATGTCGAGCTTCACAATTTACGATGTCGATCCCAACAATGGCAGCCGCATGATGGCCTGTGCCATCAATGCCGCCAACGTCTTTTCGACCTGGGCGACCACCAATGGTGGCACGAGTTGGACTGCTTTGGCAGCGCTCGACAACTTGATGACCGCAACGGGGACATATAAAAATTCCTCGCTACAAGGTCCAAGGGAGTTTTATCCCAACTTCGGTAGGGTATGGCAACCCTATATGTTTGAGATCAATCCCAATGATGGCAATATTGCGGTCGCGGGTGCTGCTGATGCTGGCATTTTCCTCACGACCAACTTTGGAGGCAATTGGACTTTGCTCACCAATCCCACCAATCCCACATCTACGGGCTCGACCGCACCACATGTGCCGCGACCGCTGTTTGCTTGGTTTAGCACCAAGCGCATCGCCAACTCCACATCTGCATTTGACCTCTGGGTTGGCACCCAAGGTGCGGGCGTGCAAAAATTCTTGATCGAAACACCCTAATCTAGGGAATCCGTTCGTCGGCCCTTCCTGCAACTGCTTGGGAGGCCGACGAACGAATTTTTCCTACAACTGCTGCAGAAAGCCGACGAACGATTTTGCCCGCAGGTGTGATGCATCACCGATGATCAAGATCCAGCTACCGATTCGTTGGTTCGGGCATGCGTGTAAGAGAGGCGAGCACACGCTGCGCGATCACATTGTGCGGTGAGATCTGGAGCGCTATTTGGGCAAAATGGTAGGCCATGGCATCGTGGCCATGGTAGGCCTCGTGCATGGCCCGCATCGCGATGAAATTGGGATTGTTTGGATATTGCGCTTGACCATGCAAGGCGACTTTCTCCAAGGCATCATATTGCCCCGTGCCCACGATGCAAAACCCAAGCAATTCGTCCAAATGCTCGTTGTTGGGGCTGAGTGTAAGCGCATTGTTGAAGTAGGGGATCGCCATTTCGTAGGCCTTCCATTCAAAGTACAGCGTACCTAGGAAGCCGTAGCCATCGGGACTCGATGGCTCCAGCAAGATCGCTCTGAGAAAACACAACTCCGCTTTTTCAAAATTGCCGACTTCCGCAAATATTTTCCCGCTTTCCTGCCATGCGGTAAAAAAGTCAGGGTAAATCACAAGCGCATCATTGAGGGCTTCTAATGCTTGCTGGTAAATCGATATACGTGCCTCGACGGGGGCCTCACGTGCCTCTTGATACAGGACAAATCCCAGCATGGCATGCGCAGCGGCGTTGTTTTGCATATTGGCAATGCGGTTCTTGATGAGTGTCGCATCGCTTTCCCAATCTGCATTGGCCCGCAGGGTCACGCTGCCTAGGCCAATTGCAGCAATCAAAACGAGCCCTGCTGCGAGCGATACTTTCCAATGTCTAAGCCAATTCGTGTTTGGGTCGATTTGCAAGATGAAAATCAGGAGGTGAATGGCTGCTAGACTGAGTCCCAAGAGCGGCATGAACATGAATCGATCGGCCATCGTGTCAGGTATTGTAACCCAAAGATTGCTGTAAACTGCAATTGTCACAAAAAAGAAAAATACGCCGAATGCAAGGGGGCTGCGTCGTGGGATTCCAAAGAGCATGATCAATGCACCCGCCATGATCAAAGCCAGCGCTAGCCATGTGAGTGGTGCGTCATAGCCGAGCAAGGGCACTTGAGCATACCCATACAAATGCACGAGCGGGTAGGGGTACACCGCAAGCAAAAGGTAGCGCGCGACATTTGCGACGGCAGTGGGCCGTACCAACTCAGGATGTGCAGGATCAAGCAAGACATTGTTCAACACAGATGACTCCGAAATCAAAGCATACCCGTCTATGGGCTGCAATTGGTCGGTGGTACGCAGCAGCAAAGGGCTGCAGACGAGCAGGCAGATGACAAGTGGCAGCAGCGCCTTGCGCCATGAGAATATACCATAGATACCCAGCGTGAACATTGCCGCAACAGCCCAGAAAATGCTTCCAAAAAACATCGCCAAAACGGCGCAGCCGACAAAAATCGGGATGAGCGTGACGCTGTCCACGATGCCACGCCGATAGGTGTACCAGTGTGCCAGCAGCAACACGGGAACGAGGGTGATCGCATTGGGTTTCGAGAGTAAAGCGAGCCCTAGCAATGCGATCCCAGCAAATGCCCAAAGCCAATTTTCCTTTTGCACGGCTTTCAAGACAGCCATGACGCCGCAAAGGCCAAGCAGCATAGCCAAAATCTCGTCGCGACTCTTGATATTGGCGACCACCTCGGTGTGCAAGGGATGCACGGCAAAGAGCAATGTCACCGCAATATGGAGCCAGACATTGACATTGGGAAAAAGCCGCCGCAAAAACAGATAAACCAGACCACAAAGCAATCCATAGCAGATTGCCGAAATGAGATGCCCAGGAAGTGGATTGGCACCAAAAAGGGCATATTCCACGGCAAACATGACCTGTGGAACTGGGCGCCAGACATTTTTGTTGGGCACCGAGACTTTGGAAGTGATGATCGCAGGAATGCCTTCCCAGCCACGCAGTGTATGCGGGTTGCTGGTAATTACAAGTTTGTCGTCCCAAACGAAACCATGGTGCAGCGTATTTGCATACAGAAGGAAGCCCAGCATTGCCATCAATGTAGGAATCCAAAACTTGGATGACCAAATTGGGGATGCAAATGCCATAGCCTCAAATATATCAAAAAAACAATGTGCTGGCAAGTATCGGCCGAAACCCAAAATTATCGATGGGGCAATCGGGCCTCGCACAACAAGCAAGGGCGATCTTAGGATCGCCCTTGCAGACATTTAAATTCCGAAAACAAATCTCAAAGGTCCAATGCAATCACGAAAGCTTGGCCATCGGCATGTGTCCCGCCGATCAGGTAAGTGTCGTTGGTTTTGTTGAATGTCTCAAAGATGGGCAGCTTTTGGAGGGGCACATTTTTGGCACCGACGATTGATGCAAAAATGTCGATGGCAAAATAGCGTGCTGTCCCAATAGGCTCATTGTCAAGATCCACGAGCAAGGCTTGCGGTGTGGTCGTGTCCTTGCTCAGTTGCAGTTTGTAAAAACCCGACGCGAGGCCTGCTGTCGGTAGATCGAGGTACAAGAAAGCAAAGTCGATCCATGGATTGGTTTGTTTGAGGGCTTGTTGCAAAATGTTTGCGATAGCGATTTTTTCGTTTTCGCGGATGAGGACCATCATATCGATCGACAAGATGCACAGGCCAATGGCATTGGCCTTCTTGACCATGAGACGCTGCACGCGGTGCTGTGCCCGAGCAATACGTTTCCACAAACGCTGGGCGATTTCCTTCACTGATGTCATAATATAATATTTTGATTCTGGTAAATTTCTAGGCTGGGCGATCCAGACGATCTTTTCCAATTTCCTATACTACAATATTACGATCGGGTTTTGACACCTCGTGTCAAAGCCTGACGGGCAATTTTTGGGGATTGCGTTTTTTCCTCCCGCAGACGGCGCCGTCGGCGGTGATCATCGAGTGGATATTCCTTTGTCATCTGAACATCTTTCGATGGATGACCCGTTCGTCGGGCCTCCCCA
>JANORP010000304.1:0-13877 GCA_031415375.1 Bacteroidota bacterium
GCCGACTGACCTTTTGCCTCCGGCAAACGCATTTTCACTTTCATGCCAGAGGCAAATGGTCGGTTGCCCGTCGGACGGAGGCCTCCGGCCGAACGCCGACTGGCCTTTTGCCTCCGGCAAACGCATTTTCACTTTCATGCCAGAGGCAAATGGTCGGTTGCCCGTCGGACGGAGGCCTCGGGCTCAGGCGAGGTGGAGGCCACTGGCTCAAGCGAGGCGGAGGCCTCTGGCCGAACGCCGACTGACCTTTTGCCTCCGGCAAATCCATTCTCACTTTCATGCCAGAGGCAAATGGTCGATTGCCCGTCGGACGGAGGCCTCGGGCTCAGGCGAGGTGGAGGCCGAAGCCTCATCGGCTTTTGCACCCTACACCATCTCCTCCAAAGCCACCTCCCTGATCGTGCGGCCGCTCAGCTTGGCTTTTGCCCAATAACGCATCTCTTCCGTACACCGAAATTCCGATACGACTTGGCTGCTCTGCGCCTTCATTTGCTGGCAAAAGGTGGCGCAGAGTGCTGAGAATTCGGGGCCGCGTTCCGTTCCATTGGCCTTTTCCAAAAAATCCAAGACCACGGCTTCAAAAGAATCCAAAGACGAGCGGCCCGCGCCTCCGCTTTTCGCGCCGCGCAGTTTGTAGTCGAGCACTTCGGTTTCCTCACGGTCGAGCAAGATCAAGAGCAGCATCAGCTGCGCCGAGGCTTGGATGTCTTGGCGATGCTCGGTCTTGGAGAATTGCTCGATTTTTCGGAACCATTTCCCAGCAAGGTCCATGCGCTGCACCACAAAGTAGAGCAGCCCGATATTGTAAATGATCGACAATTCCCGCGCCTTGTTGAGGCGACTGCTGTATCTTGCCAGGCCGGCCTCGATCTCAGGGACGAGCTTCTCGGCTGCTTCAAACCTGCCTTGGTTGAGGTGGTAGATCACCTCCAGATAGGCGACATTTTGAAAGACCTCGGCCTCGACATCAAAACTCAATTGCGGGTAGCTCTTGATTTTGGCAAGCACTTCTGGAAACAAGTCCCACAGGTTGAGGGCATAGGCGCTCACGAGCAAATTGGAAAGGCCTACCCTGTATTTGGTCTCATGTTCCTTACTGAGATGCGGATGTTCCTCGATCAAGCGTACCACCCGCAAAAAGTGTGGGTGCGCCTGCCGGGTCTCCCCACGCGCCCTGAAAATCATGTACATCGCTTGGTGGTAATACAGCCGCGCTTGAAGCGTCTGATCTTCAGTGGGCGGCGAGGCCAGTTCATTTTCCAACAACTGCTCCAATTCCTGCAGAAACTGAGGTGATTTCAACTCTTTGGCTTGCCGGGCGCGTGCAAACACCTGGTTGTAGATGGCCGCGAGCCTTGCCTCTGTGATCAGTAAGGCCGATGCTTGCTCAGCGGCATCGGCGATGGCGGCGATGGCGGCACTGAGGTTTTTCTGGGCTTCGCGCTTCACAATCGTCGCCTCTTCATCGAGGATTTTGGGCAGGTATTCGATTTTTTGATACTTGATCGCGAGCTCCTTGGCGAGGCGCAGCTGTTTCTTGGCGTCTGCAAAAAGTCCTTTTTGATTCAAAAAATCCACATTCTGAAGCGCGACCCAGATTTGCTGTACGGGTGTCTCCTCGTCGTGGTAGGCGCGCATGTGCTTGAGCAGCAAGTTGTAGAGATAGTTTTTCTCGGCGGAGATATTTTTGACGAAGGCAAGCTTCAAAAGTGCTTCCTGGTCATACTCCTCCTGCTGCGTGATCGCCTCAAACAATTGCAGATACTGGTTGCGCTCGCCGATCACATGCTGCCCAGCTTGGATCGTGAAGTAGCGCCGCTCGGATTTGGTGAGCGAATGGATCAGCTGAAAAAGGGAGTCGCTGGGTTTCATGGGGTTTTATTGTGCCAAAACCAGGCGATGATTGACTTCTTATTTTTTAGAATATCCGCTTTCACTTCTTTAAATATAGTCGATTTCATTCTAAATACGGCACAATAATATACGAAAAGCCATTTCCATTTGCACTTTGACTTTTTAAAATCCACAAAAGATGGTTCACAGACAAGAGAGCAGCCCGCCATCTTTACATCATCGAAAGCGCAAAGCCGCTGCCGAAACGCCGCCTCATCGAGGTCAGGCATATTCGCTAAAATTTCAACGTTTATCACAACTATAGATTATGAGTAAGACACAGTCCAAAAAGCAGCCCAACATCCTCATCATCCTCACCGATGAGCAGCGGGCCACCATGCACTTTCCCAAGGGATGGTCGCGCGAAAACTTGCCAGCACTCAGCCTGCTGCAAGACCATGGTTTGGAGTTTGCACAGGCCTTTTGCAATACCTGCATGTGCTCGCCGAGCCGCTCGACATTGTTCACCAGCCTCTATCTTGCCCAACATGGGGTGACCGATACGCTTTCCTTTGGTGGGAAAATGTCGGTCGCCGAGCCCACATTGCAGACGAGCACGCTCACCATGGGCAAATTGCTGCACAGCGACTATGACGTGCACTACCGTGGGAAATGGCATATGAGCAAGGGAGGATTGAACGTGAATGCAGAAAACACGCTGATGCGTGCCGACATTGCGCAGTATGGTTTTGCAGGCTGGATCGCACCCGATTCTGGCGAGGACATCGCCCTCCCCAATTTTGGTGGCGGCTATGCAGCACACGACGCGCAGTACATCGACGAGGCCATTGCATTCGTGAAGCAATACAAAAAAGACCTGGCCGAAGGCACACCTCGTCGTCCATTTGCCCTGATCGTCTCCTTGGTCAATCCGCACGACTGCTTGTCATTCCCCAATACCTACCTCAACGGCGGATACGTGAATCCCGCCTGGCTGGAAGGCGAAATCGAATTGCCGATCACGGTGGATGAGGACCTGTACACCAACTGGAAGCCTGCGGCACAATGGCAAAACCTTATTGGTCTGGCGGCCCAACTCGGCCCACTCACGACCAACCAATTGAAACTGCAATACGTAAATTTCTTCGCCAATCTCATGCGCTACGTCGATCAGCAGACGGGCTTCTTGCTGGAGGAATTTTATGAGCGTGGGGCAGACAAGAAGTTTGGCGCGCCCAAGCAACTGGCCAAGGATACCCTGATCGTGCGCACATCGGACCACGGCGAAATGGGTTTGTCGCATGGCGGCTTGCGCCAAAAAATGTTCAATGCCTACGAGGAGACAATGCGCGTGCCCTTTATTTTCTCCAACCCCGAGTTCATCAACACCACGGGCAAGCCCATGGTGACCAACCAACTCGCAGGGCTCATCGACATCATGCCCACATTGGCCGGTTTTGCAGGCATCGATACCTCGACGAGCGGTCTCAAGGGCAAGGACCTCTCCCCTGTTTTGCTCGATCCGCACCACACGGCGCCCGTCCAGGAATCGATCTTGTTCACATTTGACGATGTCAAGACGGGCAGCACTACCTTGGCCCAAAGCGTGGCTGCCGCAGACCGCTTGCGTTGCGTGCGCACCCATGATTGGAAATACGTCCATTATTTCGATGCGGTGGGTGCCTATTTGGAAGAATATGAGCTGTACTACATCAAGGGCGTCGTGACCCATGAGACCCATCCTGGAGATGATCCCAACGACGCCTTGGGCATGGCCCTCAAAGGCCAGCCTTATGAGTACGTGAACTTGTACTATGATGAGAATCCATTGGTGAAGGCCATGCCAGCCGCTGCAAAAAAGCAGATCGCAGAGGGCTTGGAGATGATGCAAGCACTTTTACAGGTGCGTTTGAAGGACCTCAAGCAGCAGGTTTCGCTGAACGTTCGCAAGAAGTCGGCTCCGTTGGAGGCCGCTTCCAAGCTGGTGAAATAAACGAGCGTCGATATGGCCGACGGCCAGCCAACGCGGCTGTCGGCCATTGTTTTCCCCAAGCAAACGAAACCGACCTGAATCACCACAGAAAATTGCATTTCCCATTACCAACGGGGCCAGTACCGCAGTGCCAAAGCTGCGGGGGCGGAATCCGAAAAGCCTTACGAGTAGGAACCCGTTTTACCTCGAAATCAAATTGTTATGAAAAAGATCACACAACCAGTCCAAAGCGACAACATCTCCTTCACGACCTTCAATGACCCTGTCGGTGGCACGGGCATCCAAGGAATCAGGGGCGTCGCAGGCTCTGAAAATGTCTATATCGCTGGGACGCTCACGACCACCGGGCAAGGCTTGCTTTACGAAGGCCCCTTGGCAGGCAGCGGCGAAAAGGGCACCTGGAACGCCCTCACCTATACCAGTCCCGATTTTGACGATGTCACGCTCACCTCCTGCTATGGCCCCAACAATGGCGTCAATGGCAATGTCCAAATCGTAGGTGCCTACCAAAGAAGCTCGACGGGCAAGCAAAACCTCGGCTTTCTCTATGAAGGCCCTGCAAGCGGCGGCGGCACCTGGACCACCATCGCTCCCAATGGCGGCAACGTCAACAATGTGTTTGTACACAGCATCATGGGCGGCATCGCCGTCGGCAATTACGATGTCGGTGGCGATACCAATGGCTACGCCTTCCTCTACGATTTCAAGACCCAGGTAAGCACGACTTACATGGTACCCGACTCCTACTCGACCACCCTCTATGGCATCTGGCACAACGGCGGCAGCAGCTATACCCTTATCGGCGGCTGCACCATGGCCAAGGTTGGTAAATTGAGCCAAGCATTTATCGTCGATTACGATGCTGCAACAAAGACCTATAGCAACCTGAGAACCTACCAATATGACAATGAGGCCATCGCCTCCATCGTCACTCACTTTGAAGGGATCACGGTTGCCGACGATGGCGGGTTCAACATTGCTGCTATGGGGCTTAATTTGAAGCAAGGCGTGTATGCCGCCTTTGTGCAGGTACACCGTGAAAAAGACGGATCATTTGGCCCGGCCACCTGGACCAATGTCGCTTACCCTGGAGCAGTATTGACCACCGGAAACACAGTTTATCGCAACAACCTCTTGGGCATCTATGCCTCGATTTCCAGCGGCGTGGCCACGACCGGGTCTTTCAACGCCAAGATTTTGAACTAGGCAACCCGAAACAATACACGTTTCGAGACGAAGCATCTGAAAATTGCGGGCAGCATGTGAGCTAAGCGATGCTGCCCGTTTTGGATGCAACAAAACCAATTCATTGATACTCGCTCAGTAGGGCAATCGCACGAAAATCGATGATTGCCGATGTCAAGGATGGCATCGAAAAATGGCAATTTGGGTAGGAATTTCGTCCGTAGTGCCGATCAGGAACACCGATGCTATCGGTTTATCGGGTTCCTCTGAGCGTCCCCGAGTGGCAGGCTACGGGCCTACAACAGCAGGTGCAATTCGTTCGTCGGGCCTACAACAGCAGGTGCAATCCGTTCGTCGGCCCTACAACAGCAGGTGCAATCCGTTCGTCGGGCCTACCCACAAGTTGTGGGGAGGCCCAACGAACGGGTATTCGATTTTATATGGATAGAAATCTGCACGGTCCTGCGCATAGTCCATGATCGGGACTACTGATGCAGCGAGCGATTTTCATGCGATCGCCCTGACTTACTCTGGCTTTTCCTTTGATTGGATCAATGGTTCATTTAAATTCACACAAGTATTTTGCCTCGACGAAGGGCATTCAAAAAAGCTGCCCTTGATCTGTGCTTATGCTTTTTCCAGCAAATACCCGCTGATTAATCACTGCCCTCCGACCGCACATTTACATATTTCATCAAAACGATTCTCTTAGGAATAAAATCACAGCACTATGGAAATCAAAAAATTCCCCATCGCATCCTCCACTATTCAGCTCGATGCAAAATCATTCAAATTGCACGTCTGGGTTGATGGTGTAGTCAGTTACACGATCAACCAAGGCAGCGGCCTTGTGAGCGTCTCAACGACCGATTCTGAGCTCGTGCTCTCGATGCCGGGCACCGCAACCAGCTTGGAAACCACGATGCTGCGCGACAACATCCGCTCGTTTGAGGTAGCCTACGACGATGCCAACACCTGCCACGAGGGTGGCCTCGGCGTGCAAGACATCCGCGACCTGCGCACGACCTATTGGTGGTGCGTGAGCGGCTGCCCGATTGTGGTGACGCTCACGTCGGTCGAAGTCGAGGGAATGAGCGATCCGCAAGACGCGCTGGTGATTTACAGGACATCCAACGATCCCAGCTGCTACACCAAGACGACCAACTGATGAAAGCCCTGCCAGAGTACCGGGGAAAAGTTGACGAAATTCTCCTGCTCACCTTTTTAAACAGCGACGGCACACCCAAGGATGTCTTGGATTCCTTTTCGGGAATCCTCAAGGCGTTTCATCAGCATTGCGCATTCACCTTCATCATCAATTTTGAGCGGCAGATTCCGCGCGATTTCAGGGCCAGGCTTGAGGAATACCTTCTTGACGGTCCTTTTCAATTCAGAAAGCCGAGATTGGTGCTGACATCGATGCTCAATTTGTGTCAAGTGATCCAATCGGCCTTGCTGGAAATCGACCCAAGCGCGCGCCCCATTGCCTGCGAGGAAAGCGACTTGCTGCCGTCCACGATCTTTGCACAAGACCCTTTTGCCGTCTTGGAGGGCGATGACAAGTACAACTATCTGTTGAGCCCGATCTATGCACACGTGAATTTTGCAAACTCCTACATCGCGCTCAATCTCGCCAATGCCGCCATCGACCCGAGGTTTATGATCCGCCCATGCCTCTACTCCTTTTCGGCCGCCAACATCCTCGCTGGCGAAAACTACATTGTGATTGGCAAGGACTCGGTGATCGAGAATCTTGGGGCAGCCTTTGACCAGGAAAACCTCGTGCTCGACAATTTCAGGCAGTATTACGGGGTGGATCACATCCTTGAGATCGGGACTGAGGCACAGTACCCTAAGACTCCTCGCTATGCCCAAGGCAACTTCCAACCCGTTTATCACCTAGATTTGTGCATCACCTTGGCAGGCCCGCACCAAATCGTTGGCCTTGAAATCGAGGAGATTGCGTTTGTCGGCGAACTTGTGCTCTACGATCCCGAACAAAATGCCGTCGTCGCCAACTCTGATCCCCTCACCCTCCAGATCGCGCAAGGATTGGATGAGGCAGCGCAGCAGCTCGACGGCCAAGTGCTCGGCCACCGGCGGCTCAAAGTGGTGCGCATCCCGCTCCTGCTCAACCTCGAGTATGGCAATTACCTCTCTTGGAACAATGCGATTTGCGAAAACCATTGGCCGCTGCCGAGCCGCACCATCTATCTGCCTGACTACTGCGAAAATCCTGAAAAGGTCAATCTTGTCTATCAGGAGTACCAAACCAAGGCCATTGACATCATGCGACAATCTGGATTTGAGGTGACACTCGTGGCCAATAATTTCCTGTACTATGCCTTGAACATGCGCGGCTCGCTGCATTGTATGGTCAAGGTATTGAGTAGGAAGGGTGGTTGAGCTTTTTGAGCGAATCCAGAATCTAAAATATCCATCCATTATTGCACCCTCAATGTTGCATTCAATCTTTAACTTAGAGCCAGTAATCCGATAATTGTCTGCCAAAAATGAAGTGGTTTGCCTATGCCTTATTGCTCCTCTGTCTCCTGCTAGCCGTCAAAACCGGCTTGCTTGCCCAAACCTTGCCTACCCAAAAGGTAGCCTGCTCAGAATGCGAAGACTATTTCGGGATGGGAGGCTGGACCTCTGCCCAATTTGGGGTGGTCGCTGATACCATGCCCGGCTTGTTCAAGTTTTACCACATCGCGCATCCAGATACGGCCTTGCGTTACATGGGGGCTGATTGGTTTCTGCCATCGGACCCCAACTTTGGGGCGACGACAAGCCCGATCGACAGCTTTGTGCATCAGTTCACGCAAAATGGAATCGAAACGGTCAACATGTATGCCAAATACAAAATTCCTTGCGGGATGATCTGCAATGGGATAGGCAGCCAAAACATTGTGGTCACTGGGCTTGCTGCACCGCAGATCACGGCAGCACCAGATCCTGGCGCAACCAATCCGCTCACTGACCTGCATGCCTTCCCCAATCCATCTGCGCAGATCGTCCACGTCGAATGGCATTCCACCGAAGCTGCCCAGGCAACCGGGTCGCTCTACAATCTTGCTGGCCAATTGGTGACGAAAGACCTCAGATTTTCAAATGGGAAATTGGACATCGATCTCTCTTCCTTGCCCAGTGGCAGCTATCAATTGTTGATGGTGACGCCGAAATCCGTGAGTCGATTGGTTTTGCTCAGGATTTGAGGTTGTGCTACAACATGGGCAAGTCGGCTAGAATGAACTTGTAGGATTTCTAAAGCGTATGGGAGGTATGCCCAAAGGGACAAATTTCGAACCCATTGTGGGCCGATTTGAGCCTTACGATGCCTTTTGTGAGCGATTTGAAGTCAATATCACTCGTTGACAAACCAAAGATAGGACCTCGGGAAGGGTAGGAACTTAGTGCACCTTTTAATGACCAGGTTATTTGCCTTATCTGTTTTTGTAGGTGAAAGATCAGAATCAACTAAAAGTGGATAAAAATCATTCCGCTCTTTCTTCTGCCCTGATAAATTTGCATCTCTGCAGGCACAACTAGTGCTCCTAGGATTTGTGCCACAATGCCAACTACATTAGCTTTGCATATATGAAACCCTTGTCGCCACAAATCATCAAGAAACTACAGGATGCGATTGACGTTTTCTGGGGGACAAGAGCGAGTCAAAAAAACTTACAGGAGAGCAAGGTCTCAAACGACAGAGGCAATCGAGGGGCAGTTACTGGGGGAAAGCAGCTGAATGGCTTTATAGAACTTTTAGAGTTCATCGCCACGGACATCGGGATTCCCACATCATGGATTTATACGAAAGGGAACCAATTGCCTGGATTCTTCCGCCCCACCAAGGATTGGGATTTCTTGATCATAGCACCCGACAAGCAATTACTGGTGGTTGTAGAGTTTAAGTCGCAGGTGGGTTCCTTCGGGAACAATTTTAATAATCGAACCGAAGAGGCCTTGGGCAGCGCTTTGGATTTGTGGACTGCATATCGAGAGAAGGCCTATCTAAATCTCACTGAACCTTGGGTGGGATACGTGATGATTGCAGAGAAAAGCAATAAGTCAACCAAGCCAGTGCGTATCCAACAACCTTACTATGAGGTTTTTCCAGAATTTCTTGGCACTTCCTATCTTGATCGCTATCGAATTTTTTGCGAGAAATTGATGCTGGAACGACACTATACGGCATCGGCTTTGATTTGGACAAGTTCCGACCAAAGCTTCGGATCGGTCGAAGAAAGGATCTCAATTGAGAATTTTCTACAAGCGTACATTACTTATTTGAAGGGCAAGAAAGAGGCGTATGAATAATCTAGGTTTCGGGAAAAGGTTAAATGGAAAGCAACATGGAGTGGTTCTTACCAAGCCAGTTGTGGTAATGGCTATTCTTGACTTGGTGGAGTATTCCCCGTCCAGGAACTTAAATGGTATTCGCATTGTCGAACCTTCCGCTGGGGAAGGAGCATTTGCCATTGAGATTCTTCGGCGCCTTCATCAATCCTCAGTTGGTTTCGGTTTCGACTTTGGAGAGGCTATAAAGCAGGTACACTTTTACGAAATTGATGAAAATTCAATACTCAAACTCCGGTCGAACATTAGGGAAATGTTCACCGAACTAGGGTACGATGGGCAGTTTTACAACATCCACCATGAAGACTATTTGAGTTCAGGGCTGTGCTCGCTCGACATTGTGGTTGGCAACCCACCCTATGTACGCTACGACAACATCCCAGAGGAAGTACGCGAAAAGTACAAATCTTTGTACGCGACGTTCCGCTTCCGTTGCGATTTGTACATCCTATTTTATGAAAAGTGCCTTTCGCAATTGAAGGACTCTGGTAGGCTTGCTTTCATTTGCTCCAATCGATGGCTCAAGAGCCAATACGGAAGACCATTACGTCAATTGATCTCGCGGAAGTATCAATTGGAAATGGTCATCGACCTCACTGAAACTCAACCATTTCAAGAGGAGGTTCTGGCATACCCAGCTATTACTATATTGTCCAATCCCCGAGGCAATACTTCCTGCAAGTGGTATCGAGTTACAGAGCTTGAAGCACTAGCGGAACTCGCGGCAAGGAAACACTCCCCTGATTTCTTATTGGCAATCGAGTTTGGCTCGGATGAATGGTTTAGCCAATCCCTGTCCACAGAGTTTGCTGTGAAATGCAATTTGGAGCTGATCGAAAAACAAGGTTTCAAGATCGGTATCGGCGTTGCCACTGGCTGCGATAAAGTATTCATTGGTAGTCATTTGAAGGAATCCATAGAACAGGAGTTGCTATTGCCAATCATCTCTGGAAAGGATCTCAGGGGTGATGTCTTTTCATGGCGAGGAGAATTCCTTTTGAACCCATACGACACCCATGGAAATCTCATACAACTTGGTCATCATCCGAAAGCACAAAAATATCTGATGGGGTTTGAAGATATCTTAAGACAACGACATGTGTCTAAGAAGAATCCTGACTCGTGGTATCGGACGATTGATAAGGTGCAAAAAAGCCTTGTGAAACAGTCAAAAATCTTATTGCCAGATATTTCGGGGAATCGAACAGTGTTTATTGACGATGGCGAGTATTATCCAAACCACAACATCTACTACATTACGGGCAGCGGCAGCGGAGAACTGAAAGTGCTAGCCGCACTCCTAATGTCGGATTTTGTGCGGGAACAATTGGAAAACGTTGCAAACAAGATGAATGGCGGATACCCTCGGTGGCAAAGCCAAAATCTCAGGAAGCTAAGAATTCCCCGCATCAAAGCTATCTCCAATGAATATTGTGCTGCCCTTACCAAGGCCTATGATTCTCAGGATCACATTGGCATAAATTCAGTTGTTGCTCTTATAATTAGTAGCATCGGTTCTCCGGAACTAACGATAGGCCAACTCGAGTTGTTCCAAGCCTGAGCGGATGGATGCCTCGTTTTGCAGACTTCGGATTGCATCGCAAACACCGTCTTCAACGATCGCGCACGGGAGGACCTGAAGTATTGCAAGCGCGACTGCTTAAGTTGGTTCGGAAAGGAGGAAGTTATCGACTTCATGAACAGATTCAACATCCAAGTCAAGGAACATTAAGAATGTACTAAGGTAAAAATCCGACACAAATCAATGACTATGAAGGATTTGAATAATTTGACTAGTATGCTGCGAGAGAACCAGACCCCTGCTCTGAACATGCATTGATTCGTTTCACAAAAAGTTGAATATCAAATCAATCCTGTGATGGGAAGCATTTCGAAACAAACTTGGAGCCGATCAAGCCCCACTGCCATGCACAGACCGTAGGGATTCCCAACATTTGAAGGATTTACACCGCATTGAATACTAACAAATTATCCCTAATTTGGTCTTTCTGACACTTGAAAGTCCAAACTATGAAACGTATTCTAC
This sequence comes from Bacteroidota bacterium, assembly GCA_031415375.1. Lineage (GTDB taxonomy): Bacteria > Bacteroidota > Bacteroidia > J057 > JADKCL01 > JADKCL01. Next base: position 11,418 of record JANORP010000304.1, read on the forward strand.
TTCCCATCCTGCTTTTTCTTGCTTGCAGCCCTGCCTGGAGCCAAGCCCCAGGGTCCGGCTATGCACTCGATTTCAATGCATCGACCGACTACCTCAGCATCCCCAACAATGCGGCCCTCAATCCAACGACGGCCTTCACGCTAGAGGCATGGATCAAGGCCGACAGCTGGAATGTCAACAGTTGGGGCGGAGTCATTTTGAGCAAAGACGGTTGGGGTTCAGGCGAAGCGGGATACACGCTGCGTTGCGGCGCCAACGGAACGGCCTCCTTTATGCTTGGAACGACCACGAGCTGGAAAGAAGTCCTCTCTACCCCACAAATGGTCCTCGGGCAGTGGTATCACCTCGCCGGGACATTTGACGGCACGCAGCTCAAATTGTATATCAACGGCGTGTTGAGCGGTACCACCAATTATTCTGGGGTCGCACTCGCTAGCACTTATGACCTCTCCATCGGCCGCATCACATATACCGCAGGCGGCACACGTAATTTCGACGGGCAGATCGACGAGGTACGGATTTGGAACACAGCATTGTCCCAAGCCACGATCCAAAACAACCTCACCAAAAAGGTCACCAACGTGCACCCCAACTATGCCAACCTTGCGGGTTATTGGAAAATGGATGAAGGCACGGGCCTCACCACCGCCGACAGCGGGCCCAATAATCTCACGGGCACACGCATGGGCGCACCTGCCTGGGGCCTGAGCGCAGCGGCCATCGGCGACGCCAACGCAGTCGTGTATGGCAGCCCGACCACTGTGACCGTCACCAATACCGACGGCAGCTCATTTGCCGCCCAAGTCATCGGCGGCAGCCCGACCGCCCTCCACGTCTATGCTGTGAACCAAACCCCCAATACCACCGCAGAGAATCTCAGCGGCAGCCTGGAAACCACGCATTACTTTGGCACCTTCCTCGTCGGCGGTACCAACCCGAGCTATACGGCGACCTACAACTACACAGGCGTCGCGGGATTGGCAAGTTCCACGCAGGAGCAAAACATCCGCCTCGCCTACCGCAACAACAATACGGGCCTGCTCTGGTCGCGCCTCAACAACCAATTTCAGCTCGACACTGCCCTCAACACAACCACCAAATGCGGCCTCACATCCCGCCGCGAGTTTGTCGCGGGCTTTGACTCTGTGCGCCGTGGCGTCACCAATTCCACTATCTGCCAAGGAGATACCTTGCTGTACTTCGGCCAACAGTTGAGCATAGCTGGGCTCTACACGCACGTGACCACGCTCCCCAATAGCTGCGACTCGACCGTGGGCGTACAACTGAGCGTGACCCCCACCGTCTCTGGGAGCGCCTCCAGCACGATTTGCAGTGGCGACTCCGTGCTCTTTGGCACGCAGGTGCTCACGACCGCAGGCACATATACAGGGACATTCACAGCCGTGAGCGGCTGCGACTCTATCGTGACCTACACCCTGAGCGTGACGCCACCCTCCAATACCAACATCACGGCCACGATCTGCACTGGGCATATCTATACACTGGGCACGCAATCGCTCACGCAATCAGGCACCTATACCGAAACCTTCGCGGCGATCAATGGCTGCGATTCGATGGTGACCCTCGCGCTCACCGTGACCCCCGCGCCCAACCTCAATGTGACGGCGTCGATCTGCGAGGGCGACCTGTACAACCTCGGTTCGCAAAACCTCACCCAGCCCGGCACATACCTGGAGACCTTCTCCAACGCATTGGGATGCGACTCGACAGTGACGCTCACGCTGTCTTTCCATGTAGTGGATACCAGTGTTTCCCTCAGCGGCAACACCCTCACCGCCAACCTCTTCGCAACCTCCTACCAATGGCTGGACTGCGACAATAACTTAGCGCCACTCATTGGGCAAGACGGGCAAAGCCTCCTTGTCACCGCCAATGGTCACTACGCGGTCATCGTCTATGACGGCGTCTGTCGTGACACCAGCGGCTGCCACTTCGCGCTCGCCGTCGGTGTGCGCGATGGCTTGCGGGAGCTGCTACGCGTTTCTCCCAATCCCAGCAGCTCAGTGACGCACGTGCAACGCTTGGATGGCAATGCCTTGGGACACTTGCAATTGGTGGCGATCGATGGCCGGCTTGTCTGGTCGGCAGATGTGATGGATGGCTTTGAAACGACGCTCGACATGCATCACTTGGCAGCCGGGATGTATTTCTTGCGCGTCTTGGTCGATGAGCAAGCGGTGGTGCTGAAAGTGGTGCGGGAATAGGTTCATGGAAGGGATCGTGCTTCTCTTTGTCGTAGGCAAATGTTCGAGTGCCCTACGGCTGTAGGCCTTGGGCTCATAAATCCCACAATACTTAAAGTCAAAGACCGAATTTCCTGCTCATCCAATCCAATTGCTCCGGATAGCCTACTCTCCCATCTACGCGCATCCGCTCCCAGAAGGTCACCGCTTTCCGATGGAGAAGTACAACCTCATTCCCGAGCAGCTCTTGTATGAG
>JANORP010000305.1:0-1751 GCA_031415375.1 Bacteroidota bacterium
GCGGCGGCCGGCGATTCGGCGCGATGGGGGGTGGGCATCAGCAACTGAAGATCGTGTGCGCCCTCATCACCCCAGGCTTCCACCGGCATGCCGACGACGCGGCAGGCCGGCTGACCGGTCGACTGGCATTCGACCTCGCGATAGAGGATCCGTCGGCCCATGATCTCGGTGGAAAAGCCCGATGCGTACCCGACTTGCATCCAGCAGGAAGGCTCGGTCCCGATGGGGAAGTGCCGTACCTGCTCCTCATCCTCGACCTGGTGGCTCCACGTGAATTCGCCGTAGTGCCTGCCCGTGGCCACCTCGAACTCGAGCCGCACCGGCTCGGACAGCCCGATTCCTTGGAGGCAATGCATTTGCGGTCCGACGGCAAACATGTCCTTCAGCGTCGCCTTGGAGCGAAGCCTGCGGGCCATTTGCGCGTCGTAGGTCCCCGCCTGGTAGCCCATGCGGGTGAACAGGCCTCGGACCACGTCAATGCCGAGGCTCTCGATCATCTCGCGGCGCATCCAGCCCAGCGCTTTGGCGTGGACCAGCAGCATGCGGTGCTCATCGAGCCAGATCCGGCCGTCGCCGGCCGAGAAGCTAAGCCGTGCCATCAGGTCGGCCGGATCCGGCAACCTGGCCATGTCGATCTCTGCGTGATCGCTTCTCGGCACGGGGAACGTGGAAGCCGCAGGATGCGACCCGCCCGACTTCCTCATGGCTCGACTCCCAACCTCTCGCCGATCTGGATCCACATTGCTTGTCTCCCTCTACTTTCCGATGCCCGTCGATCGCTCAATCGACCTTGATTCCGGACGTCTTGATGAAGCTCGTCCAGCGCTGCAGCTCGCTACGAACGAGGCCGCTGAATTCATCGGAGGTGTTCGGCGCAGCGGGAACCATGCCGAGTTCGCCGATGCGTTCGCGCACGTCGGGCAGCGACATGACCCGCGCCAGCTCCCGATTCCACTGCTCAACGATCGGCTGCGGCGTGCCGGCGGGCGCCACCACGCCTTCCCATTCCCTCATCTCGAAGCCGGTCACGCCGGACTCGGCCAGCGTCGGGACGTCGGGAAGCGCTGCCAGGCGCGTCGGGCTCGTGACTGCCAAGGCGCGCAGCCTTCCAGCCTTGACCATCGGGGCGGCGACCGACGTTGTGGCGAACATGGCGGAGACATGGCCGCCGAGCAGCGCCTGAACGGCTTCCACGGGACCTTTGAACGGCACGTGCAGGAGATCGACGTTCGCGCCGCGGCAGAACGATGCGCCGATCAGGTGGGCCGGAGAGCCGTTGCCGCCGGAGCCGTACGTCAGCTTGCCCGGCTGCGCCCGGGCGAGAGCCACCAGCTCCTGGACGTTGTGCACGGGAACCGACGGCGGCACGACCAGCGCGTTGTACAGCCACACGAGGTTGGCGATGGGCGCGAAGTCGCCGGTGGTGTTGTAGGGCACCTTGCCAAACAGCGCGGGCAGGACGGTGTGGGTCAGAAACATGACGCCAACGGTGTAGCCGTCCGGCGGCGACTTCGCGACCAAGTCGAGGCCGATCATCCCGGTTGCGCCAGGCTTGTTCTCGACGACCACCGGCTGCTTCCACGCCTCCTGCAGCTTGTCCGCGACGATGCGCGCGAGGACATCGGGCGGGCTGCCCGGCGGCAGGGGCACGACGATCCTGACCGGCCGCACGGGGTACGGCTGCGCAAGGACGGGCCCGGCGCTGCTGCCGAGGATGGCGGCGAGGGCGCCAAGAACATGTCTGCGGGTGG
>JANORP010000306.1:0-2340 GCA_031415375.1 Bacteroidota bacterium
CCATCTGTTTCTTGACGCGTCCTCGAATTCTCTTTTCAACCTGAAATAATTCGATTTCAGCGTCCATCAGTCCCATCAGGTGTTCCAACCGGACACGAATACTGGACATCTCAAGGATATGTTGCTTTTCCTCTAGCGAGACGCTCATATGCGCTGCGATGGTGTCAGCCAAGCGACCCGGTTCATCAATACCGGTGAGGGAAGTTAGCACCTCTGCAGGAACTTTTTTGCTGAGATTTACGTACTTCTCGAACTGGGCAATCGTGGAGCGAAGCAGTGGTTCGACTTCACGCTCGGGAATATCTTCGCTGATAATCTCTCGAACGCCTGCCACGGTGAACTGCCCCTCATCGTCCACACTGTCGACAGCAGCTCGGTAGCTGCCTTCGACCAGTACTTTGATGGTTCCATCCGGCAGTTTGAGTAACTGCAAAATATTGGAGACCGTTCCCACCTGGTAGATGCCATCGGCGGCAGGATTGTCATCGGCTGCGTTGCGTTGTGCGACTAACAATACCTGTTTGTCATTGGCCATGGCATCTTCTAGAGCTTCAATGGATCGCTCCCGACCGACGAACAGAGGCAAGACCATGTGAGGATAGACCACGACGTCTCTCAATGGCAGCAGAGGTAACTCAATGACTGAAGAAGAATCCATACGATCCCCTGGGTTTTTTTTTGCAAGAATACCTGTATAGCTTTTATGTGGGGAGGGAATCCCCAAAATCAAGCGCACAGTGCCCTAATTAACCCACACCAGCCCTGCTTCATGGGACTGGAACTTACTAATCGTCGGTAGAGGCCGCTCGTGCTGTTGGCTCGTTGTTCTGATAAACCAGCAGAGGTTCAGAATCCCCGCGGATAACTGATTCGTCGATAACAACCTTGCTGACGTTATCGAGGGAGGGAATGTTATACATAGACTCGAGAAGGACACCCTCTAGTATCGAGCGCAGTCCACGGGCACCGGTTTTGCGTTCCATGCCTCGCTCGGCGATCGCGCGAAGGCCATCTTCGCGAAAGTCCACCTCAACACCTTCCATTTCAAACAGCTTACTGTACTGTTTGGTTAGGGAATTTTTTGGTTCAGTGAGAATCTGTACCAGTGCCTCCACATCCAATTCTTCCAAAGTGGCAATGACGGGGAGTCGACCGACAAACTCCGGTATCAAACCGTAATGCACCAGATCTTCTGGCTCCAGTTGCGATAGTAGTTCACCGACGTTGCGCTTCTCGTCTTTGCTCTTCACCTCAGCACCAAAACCGATGCCACCTTTTTCAGAGCGATTGCGAATCACCTTTTCCAGTCCAGCGAACGCGCCACCACAGATAAAGAGTATATTTGAGGTGTCGACTTGCAGGAATTCCTGTTGAGGGTGCTTCCTTCCTCCCTGTGGCGGCACGGATGCAATGGTACCCTCTATTAATTTGAGCAATGCCTGTTGCACACCTTCACCGGAGACATCCCGGGTAATGGATGGATTGTCAGACTTGCGGGAGATCTTGTCTATTTCGTCGATATAGACAATGCCCACCTGAGCTTTTTCTACATCGTATTCACATTTTTGCAAAAGCTTCTGGATGATATTCTCGACATCCTCACCAACATAACCGGCTTCGGTGAGCGTGGTGGCATCAGCTATGGTGAAAGGTACATCGAGAAGGCGAGCCAGAGTTTCTGCCAATAGTGTCTTGCCACTGCCGGTCGGACCCACAAGGAGAATGTTGCTCTTGCCTAGTTCAACATCGTCACGACTCTTGCTGTGTCGAAGGCGCTTGTAGTGGTTGTATACCGCTACCGCGAGTACTTTTTTCGCCCGGTGTTGGCCGATTACATAATCATCCAGGATCGCTTTAATTTCCTGCGGTACAGGCAAGTGGTCCTGTTTCGCGCCGCTGCTGCTCTCCTGCACCTCTTCACGGATGATATCGTTGCAAAGATCAACACATTCATCGCAAATGAATACAGACGGCCCCGCGATCAGCTTGCGAACCTCGTGTTGACTCTTGCCACAGAACGAGCAGTACAGCAGCTTGCTGCCATCGTCACCAGATTTAGCGGTCTTGTCACTCATCCAACCGTCCTACGTCTAAAAATGTGTCTGTTTTGCTATCAGACGGTTCCAAGATGCTGTTTTTTGACGTTATTTGCAAGTCCCTCAGGGAACTAAATCACGTTATTCGGACTTATTCCCGGGCACTCTACCCGTGCTTGACCGGCTTACTACAACCTCGTCGATAAGACCATATTCCTTACTTTGCTCCGCATTCATAAAGCGGTCACGCTCAGTGTCTCGTTCAATGGTCTCAAGGCTTTGGCCAGTGTGATCCGCCATCAAC
>JANORP010000307.1:0-20858 GCA_031415375.1 Bacteroidota bacterium
TGGGGAGGCCCGACGAACGGGTCATCCATATTACATTTATAGAAATCGGGCGAAATCTGCACAATACTGTGCACGGTCCATGATTGGGGCCACTGATTCAACGAGCGATTCTCAGGCGATCGCCCTGCTCCTCAGCAGAAAGCTCCCCCATTCAAGACCTCGGCCCCAACCTCAATGCGCGATGACCATGCGGTGCGTCTGCAGCTGACCGTCGGCTAGCACCTGCAGGAAATATGTCCCCGCGGGCATGGCCTGCGCATCCAAGGTCCAAGCATGCACGCCAGCGGGCAGGTCTTGCGCTTGCACAGGCTCAAGCACGGAACGCCCGAGCAGATCGGTGAGATTGACGCGACGTGCCAGTGACCACAATCTTGCCATCCGTCTGCAAGGCCATGTCGTTGGGCGAGAGGACGTCGTTGTTCAAGACAGGATTCGTGAATCCATTGATGCCAAAACTGGAATTAATCCAGAACTGAGGTTACGATAGCAACAAAAAAAGGGGTCCCAATGGAACCCCTAGAATATCGGTGCTGGACAATTGCCGTCTCAGCAAAACTCAGCAAAGGCTGCCATCAGGTTGGCGGCGATCATGTCTGCGCTGCGGCCTTCGATGTGGCGACGCTCGACCATGTGCACGAGATTGCCATCTTTGAAGAGGGCAATCGCGGGTGATGATGGTGGGTAGGGTGCCATATAGGCACGGGCCTTATCGACAGCCTCGCGGTCCACGCCCGCAAACACCGTCGTAATATGGTTGGGCAATTTGGCTGATGTGCCGATCGCCTTCAAAATCCCTGGACGGGCAGCACCTGCAGCGCAGCCACATACAGAATTGACCATCACAAGCACAGTGCCTTCTTGCAAGTGCATCACGCTATCGACTTCCTCGGCGGTGTGCAGCTCCTGAAATCCTTTGGTGCTGAGTTCCTCCCGCATGGGCCTTACTAATTCTGGTGGGTACATATTTTTCAGTGTTAATGTTCTACAAAATTATTCTCGATTCAGTTAGCAGTTAGCAATTAGCAGTTAGAAGTTGAGAAATCGCCAATGAAACTGCTAACTGCTAACTGCTAACTGCTACCTACTAACTCACATAAAGCCTAGCTCCAACTTCGCCTCTTCACTCATCATGCTTTGCTCCCATGGTGGGTCGAAGGTGATTTCCACCTCGACGCTTTTGACCTCGGGGATCAACTCGACCTTGTTTTGGATCTCGCCTGGCAAACTGCCCGCTACCGGACAATTGGGAGACGTGAGGGTCATGCGAATGTGTACATGCGCAAAGGGCGAAACGGCGATCTCATAGATCAGGCCGAGGTCATAGATATTGACGGGGATCTCGGGGTCGAAGATCGACTTGAGGACATCCAGGGTCCTGTTTTCGAGGTCCAATGCCAATTCGGGATCGATTTGCTCCATCACATTTGCCATCATTGAAACATCCTGATCACTTTGTGGATTCCTTGCACAAGGCGATCGACCTCCTCCAAGGTGTTGTAAAATGCGAAACTTGCACGGGTGGTGGCAGGCACTTGAAAGCGCTCCATCAACGGTTGGGTGCAATGGTGCCCAGTGCGCACCGCGATGCCTTGGTGGTCTAGCAGCGTGCCTACATCACTCGGATGGATGCCATCGATCACAAACGAGATCACGGCGACCTTTTCCCGTGCAGTACCGATGATGCGCAGTCCTGGGATTTCCAGCAGCCGCTCAGTCGCGACCGCCAATAAATACTGCTCATGCGCGAGCGCACCTGCATGGTCGAGTTGATTCAGATACGTGATCGCTGCCCCGAGGCCCGCAAAGCCCGCAATATTGGGGGTGCCAGCCTCAAATTTATGCGGCAACTCGTTGAAGGTCGTGTGCTCAAGTGTCACGCGGTCGATCATGTCACCGCCACCTTGGTAAGGTCGCATCGCATGCAACCATTTTTCCTTGCCATAGAGCACACCCGTACCTGTCGGCCCAAAAAGTTTGTGCCCACTGAAGGCATAAAAATCGACGTCCAAGTCCTGCACATCGACTTTCAAGTGCGGCACGGCTTGCGCACCATCGAGCAAGACTGGGATGCCAGCTGCATGGGCGAGGGCGATCAATTCCTTGACAGGATTGATCGTGCCGAGGGTATTGGAGACATGTGAAACGGCGACCAATTTTGTGCGGTCCGTCAGCAAGGCAGGCACAGCTGCCATGTCCAGTTCGCCAGCATCCGTCAAGGGAATCGCCTTGACCTTGATACCCGACCGCGTTGCGAGCAAGTGCCAAGGCACGATGTTGGCGTGGTGCTCCATGCCTGAGATCAGAATCTCATCGCCGGCCTGGAGCAATTCACCAAAACTACTTGCGACCAAATTGATGGCCTCGGTCGTGCCCTTGGTGAAAATCACCTGGTGACGATGCAATGCATTGATATGTGCCGTGATCAAGTCGCGGCTACCTTCATACAAGCGTGTGGCTTGGTCGCTCAGGTAATGCACGCCACGGTGCACGTTGGCATTGGCAGTTGCATAATAGTCGCTTGTAGCGTCGATGACAGCCTGCGGTTTTTGCCCGGTCGCTGCGTTGTCGAGATAGACCAGTGGCTTGCCATAAGCAAGGGTGTGCAGGATAGGAAAATCGGCGCGCACCTTGTCCAGATTGAATGGTTTCACGTCGGTCATAGTAGGTGCGAGGACTTCCATGTCATTCTCCAGCTAATTTTTCCAACAAGTAGGCTTGCAAGGATTCCCGCAATTCAGGAATCGAAATTTGCGCCAGTACCTCTGCACCAAATGCATACGTGAGGAGTGCCTTGGCCTTGCCGACGCTCAGACCGCGGCTGCGCATGTAGAATAGGCTCGTCTCGTCCAGACGACCCGTGGTTGCGCCATGGGAGCACTTCACGTCATCGGCGAAGATTTCCAATTGTGGCTTGGTATTGACCGTCGCGCCATCGCTCAGCAACAAGGTCTTGTTGCTCTGGAAGGCGTTGGTCTTTTGGGCGTCGGGGCGCACCATTACCTTGCCATTGAAGACACAGGTGCTGTGGCCGTTCAAGACCGATTTATAAGTCTCGTTGCTGTAGCAATGCGGCTGCGCATGATCGACCAGCGTATGGTGATCGACATGGGTATTGCCATTGAGCAGCGTGAGCCCGTTCAGATAGGTATTGCAAGCGGTGCCGAGGTGCAGGGCCTGTACATTGTTGCGGATGATATTGCCTTGTGAGCTCATGACCGTCGATCGGAATGTGCTGCCTGTGCCTTGATGCACCTGTGCGAAATGGGTCAAAGAAAAGAATTCGCCGACCTCATTTTGGATGCTGATCAATTCGAGGTGAGCGCCATCGCCGACGACAATCTCCGAAACATGGTTTTCCCAAACCTTGCCATCTGACCAATTGTGCCAGATCTCGATCACCTTGGCTTCTGAGTGATGCTCGGCCACGATCAGCGTGCGTGCATTGGACATCACCTGATCGCCATAGCCGAGGTGTACGACCATGATCGGCTCCGTCGAAATGGTGTTTGCGAGGATGCGGATGTATGCACCATCGGTGGCAATGGCCGTGTTGAGGGCCACAAGTGCATGGCCCTCGTTGGCGGCTATCTGCGCGTAGTGGTCCATGACCGCTACATCGCCGCTTTCCAAGGCTGCCTTGAGGCTGCCGACCTGCAGGGTGCCTGCCTGAATGCTGGACAATGCTGCATCAAAGTGCCCATTGACCAAGACGATTACGGTGCCACCGAGACCAGCAGGTAGCACACGGGCATGCAGCTCGGCTGCCGTCAAGGGCGTCGATACTGCACGGAATGCTGGGGCGTAGCTGCCCGTCACCAAGCCACGGATGCTGGTGTATTTCCACTCCTCATGCTTGGTCGTCGGGAAGCCCAAGCGCTCAAATTCGCGGATGGCTGTATTGCGCAATGCCATGACCTCGGGGGCGAGCCCGCTCGAAAAGCTTTTCAGCATTTCGAAATTGCCGACCCAGCCGGTGACTTCAGATGCGATATCGATGGTGGATGTCATGCTGGTATTCAAACTGTTGGGACGCCGTCGGCCTCTGCTTTGATCCAATCGTAACCTTTTTCTTCCAGCTCCATCGCCAGTTCCTTGGTGCCAGACTTCACGATGCGGCCATTGTACAAAACATGGACGAAATCGGGCACGATGTAGTCGAGTAAGCGCTGATAGTGGGTCACCACAATCACCGCATTGTTGGCGTTTTTGAGCTTGTTCACGCCATTGGCAACGATGCGTAGCGCGTCGATGTCGAGGCCAGAGTCTGTCTCGTCGAGCAGCGCGAGTTTGGGCTCCAACATGGCCATTTGGAAAATCTCGTTGCGTTTCTTTTCGCCACCCGAGAAACCTTCATTCACCGAGCGCTCCATGATGAGCTTCGTATCGATCTCCACCAATTTGGCCTTCTCCCGCATCATGGCGAGAAAGTCCTTGGCGGAGAGGTATTCCTGCCCGCGTGCCTTGCGGATCTCTTCGATGGCCGTCTTCAAGAAGGTCACGGTGGTGATGCCCGGGATCTCGACGGGATATTGAAACGCCAGGAAAATTCCTGCCCAAGCTCGTGCCTCGGCACTGAGCTCCAGCAAGTCTTGCCCCTCAAAGGTCACAGTACCTTCTGTGACCGTATAGTCCTCGCGCCCCGCCAAAACCGAGGCCAAGGTGCTTTTGCCAGAGCCATTGGGGCCCATGATCGCATGGACTTCGCCAGCATTCACCGACAGGTTAATCCCTTTCAAGATTTCCTTGTCCTCGACACTGACTTTTAAGTTTTTGATTTCTAACATTCTTATCGCGATTAGTGAGCAGGTAACAGTTAGCAGTTAGCAGTTAGCAGTTAGCAGTTGATAGATGCTCAACTACTCACTGCTAACTGCTAATTGCTAACTACTAACTCTCCATTTTTCATTTTCAATTCTCAATTTACCCTACGCTTCCTTCCAAGCTGATCGCCAGCAACTTGCGCGCCTCCACGGCAAATTCCATGGGGAGATTTTTGAGGACGGCATTGGAGAAGCCATTGACGATGAGGCTGATGGCCTTCTCTTGGTCGATGCCGCGCTGCTGACAGTAAAAGATCTGGTCTTCACCGATTTTGCTTGTCGTCGCCTCATGCTCGACTTGCCCGCTCGGGTGGTTGACCTCTATATAAGGAAAGGTGTGCGCCCCGCACTTGTCGCCCAACAGCAGCGAATCGCATTGCGAGAAGTTGCGCGCACCTTCGGCAGACTTCATAATCTTGACGAGTCCACGGTAAGAGTTTTGGCTTTTGCCAGCCGAGATGCCCTTGCTGATGATCGTGCTGCGGGTATTTTTCCCGATATGGACCATTTTGGTGCCTGTATCGGCTTGTTGGCGGCCATTGGTGAGCGCCACACTGTAAAACTCACCGACAGAATTGTCGCCTGTGAGGTAACAACTTGGGTATTTCCAGGTGATGGCGCTGCCTGTCTCGACCTGTGTCCAGCTGATCTTGCTGTTTTTGCCGAGGCAATTGCCGCGCTTGGTCACAAAGTTGAAGATGCCGCCCTTGCCGTCTTTGTCGCCCGGATACCAGTTTTGCACGGTCGAGTATTTGATCTCGGCATTGTCGTGGGTGATGAGCTCCACAATCGCGGCATGCAGCTGATTTTCATCCCGCTGCGGGGCGGTGCATCCCTCCAGATAGCTTACGTAGGAGCCTTCGTCGGCGATGATGAGCGTGCGCTCAAATTGGCCTGTATTGGCCTCATTGATGCGGAAATAGGTCGATAGCTCCATCGGGCAACGCACTCCCTTGGGAATATAGACAAATGAGCCGTCACTGAAGACAGCAGAGTTCAGTGCAGCGTAGAAATTGTCGTTGTAAGGCACCACCGTGCCCAGGTATTTGCGTAGCAGGTCAGGAAATTCCTGTACAGCCTCCCCAAAGCTCATGAAAATCACGCCCATGTCGCTCAGCTTCTCACGAAAGGTCGTGACCACCGAGGTGCTGTCCCAGACGATATCCACAGCGACGCCAGCAAGCACTTTTTGCTCTTCAAGTGGAATGCCCAGCTTTTTGAAGGTCGCCAGCAATTCTGGATCGACCTCGTCCAGGCTATTGAGCTTGGGCTTGTTTTTGGGCGCTGAATAATAGGTGATGTCTTGGAAATCAATGGCCGGATAGTGGACATTTTGCCAATGAGGCTCCTTCATGGTGAGCCAGTACCTGAAAGCCCGCAGACGCCACTCAAGCAGCCACTCCGGTTCATTTTTCTTGGCGGAGATCATGCGCACGGTATCTTCCGTGAGTCCACGCGGGGCTGTATCTGTCTCAATATCAGTTACAAAACCGTAGGCATAGTCCTGTGCGGCAATATCTTCTATCGTTTTTAAATCCTCACTCATCCACCAATTCTTATTTAGACTAATTCTATATAAGGGCAAAAGTACGAATCTTTAACTCTTAGGGAATTGGAATGTTTGATTTTTTTGAGGGTATCCTTATATAAGGAGCCGCACAATGGAGGCTAAACAGGGCAGGCCCCTTCGATCCAGATGCAGACGATGGCAACTTCGAGGTTTTCGCGTTTGCGAAATATTTGTAAATTTGGATATGAATGTCGCTGAAAAGAAAAAAAAGGTAACCATTCAGGAGTATGCCGCTTATGTGCAATCGATCGAAGGCAGGGCAGAATACTACGACGGGGTGATCTATGACATGGCGGAAAAAACCGACAATCACAGCAAGATTGGAGGCAATGTCCTTACTGCACTCAACATCGCCCTTGCCAACAAAAATTGTTCGGTTTTTGGGGCCGATTCCAACCTTGAGATCGAGGTGCAAGATGCCTCGGTGATGCCCGATGTACACGTGAGCTGCGGAGAGCCTGAAATCTCCAAGCGTGGCACAGGATTCCATACCAATGCGACGGTGGTCGTGGAGGTGCTCTCGCCTAGTACCGCTGGCTATGACCGTGGCGACAAGTTTCATCGCTACATGTTGGTCGCAGACTTGATGGAATACCTGCTTGTCGATCAATTTGAACCGCGTGTGGACGTGTTGCGCCGCCAAGAAACGGGTTTCTGGACATTTCAAACCTACTTCGGTTTGGATCAGGTCATTCTCCTTAGTTCGTTGTGCATCGAGCTCCCTTTGGCCGCGATTTATGCCAAGGTAAAGTTTGAGGCGAAGTAATCGGATTGGAATTGCGTTCGCCAAAGCAAGATCATTGACAATAGCCGCACTCAATCCACATACCCTATTCTTTGAAGCAACAAAGCGCCACTTCACCAGAGCTACATGATGTAAACCACCTATTTCATTGCCTTTGCGCCAGCTGTTGAGCCTTGGAGGTCGTAAATCGATTCAGAAAGCCTCGCAATCCGCTTTTTTTTCACCAAGCGCTTCGATTGTCCCCGTTTTCCGCCGCCCTACCCTCCCATATTCCGAATTCCTACGGATTTACTTCCTACATTCGCAACCTCTTTAGGTAAAATAGTAAGGTATATGGGTAATAAAATCTACTTCGCAGCGCTTTTGTGCGCCATCACATTTGCTGGTCAGCTCCATGCACAGACGGTCGCCGCAGCGCGTGCCGCAGCTGTAGGCAGCACGGTCACAGTGAGGGGCATCGTCCTCAACGGCTCAGAACTCGGCTCAATTCGCTATGTGCAAGACGGCACGGGCGGCATCGCCCTCTATGGCACCAACCTCTCAGGCTTGCAACGTGGCGACTCCGTACTCGCAACGGGTACCCTCACGAGCTACAACAACCTGCTGGAAATTACCCCGGTGACTTCCTTTACAAATCTCACTGCACAACCGCAGCCAGCCTACCAGTTGATCACGCCTTCGCAGTTCAATGAAACGGTAGAGAGCGAATTGCTTCAATTCAACAACTGCACCTTTGCCCTCGGCGGCGGCTCATTTGCGGGCAATACCAATTACAATGTGCTCTCAGGTGGCCAGGCACTCACCGTGCGCATCGCGAACACGAGTCCCTTGGTCGGCGCGGTCATTCCATCAGCAGCGGTACATCTCACAGGCATTGGTTCCCAGTTTTGCAGTGCGCCCGCCTCGGGCTGCACCACAGGCTATCAGCACCTCCTGCGCGATGCCAATGACATCTTGTACATTGCATCGATCTTTGTGACGGCACCTGCCACGCAGACCAATATCACCACGACCTCCTTTGACATCAGCTGGAGCACCAATGTTGCAGGCAGCAGCTCCTATGTCAAATATGGCCTCACCCCCACGCTCGCGAGCGGCACGATCGTCGCCAACAATGCCGCCAATCACACGGTTTCACTCACAGGCCTGAGCCCTGCAACGATCTATTACGTGCAAGGCTACGCTATCAATGGCACAGACACTGCCAAGACATTGGCGGCCCCCTTTTGCACACAGTCGCTTTCCAGTGGCAAGATCACCGCCTATTTCAACCGCATCCCCGACCTGAGCCAATCTGTCGGGATCGACGCCCGCTACCTCGGCGCCTTGATCGCCGACACGCTCGCTGCTTATATAAGTAGGGCCACGCAAAGCCTCGACATCTGCATCTACAACTGGGACAATGGCGTCAATGGCATGAAAATCGTGACTGCCGTGAACGCCGCCCATGCACGTGGCGTAAGCATTCGCGTGATCTATGACGGCAGCACGGTGAGCAGCGGCACCACCGCCCTCACAGGTGCCATCCGCAAATACTCCAGCACCCAAGGCGCCAACTACACGATCATGCACAACAAGTTTGTGATCATCGATGAAAACGCCACCGATCCCAACCTGGCCGTCGTGTGGACAGGTTCCACCAACTGGACCGCACAGCAATTGGTGAGCGATGCCAACAACGTCATCATCTTTCAAGACCAAAGCTTGGCTCGCGGCTACAAGATGGAATTTGACGAAATGTGGGGCAATGCCACCCAGACAGCGGCAGCCAGCCCCGGTGCTTCCAAATTTGGCCAATACAAAAAGGACAATACGCCCCACGAATATGTGATCGGCGGCAAAAAAGTCCAAGCCTTTTTCAGCCCCTCAGACCAGACCAATACCAAAATCCTGGACGCAATCTCAACTGCGAATACGGACTTGTATTTCGCACAATTTGCGATGACACGCTCAGACCTCGCCTACAAGATCAAGGATCAAATTGCCTTGAACGGTTTGACGAGCAAAGGCATCATCGACGACTCGTCCTCGTCTGCGACACCTTACGGGATCTTGAAGCCTAGCATGGGTGCCGACCTCGCGCTCTACGAGCACAGTTGGTCGCTGCACCAGAAATACTTGATTGTCGATCAAAGCAACCTGCAAAGCGATCCATTGGTACTCACGGGTTCCCACAACTGGAGCAACAACGGCAACAACAAAAACGACGAGAATACAGTCGTGGTACACGACAATGTGATCGCCAATATCTACTATCAAGAATTCATGGGTCGCTGGTGCGAGCGCGAGGGCATGACCTGCACGCTGTCGGGCGCCGCGGATGCACTCACCACCGAGATGGGCATCTATCCCAATCCCAATACAGGCGCATTTGTCGTGCAATTGGACGCTGCCGAGGCAGGATCGGCTGCGGTCACGCTCTATGACGTGACAGGAAAGCTGGTCTATGCCGCCAACGCATCCTTGAATGCTGGCATCAACAAAGTCGATGTCAACACCCTTGGCTTGGTTCAGGGCATCTACCTCGTGCGGGTCATCGCAGGTGACGAGGCTTGGATGGCGCGGGTGGTTGTGGAGTAATTCTAGGCACTAGGATGTTCATCCGCTGCCAAGGAGTCTATGATTTCTTGGTAGCGGGTGGGGCCGAGTTCTTCTTGGATTTGATGGAGGTACAAATCTACTTTGGACAAGTTGCGAGAACCGAGATCCGTGTAAATTACATGAGCCTTGTAGAAGTAGCTCGTCGCCTCATGTACTTTACGTTGTTCAAACAAGATCCAACCTATATTATAGGAGCTTCCGGCCACCAACAATTGATCATCCAATTCTATTGCGATTTGTAGGCTTTGCAAAAGCAGCTCCAAAGCGGATTCAAAGTCGCCATTGTAAACATGGACCTGGCTGATATTGTTGAGCGTTGCAGCTTCGCCAGCTCGGTCATTGATTTCTCTACGAATTTGCAGACTTCGCTGTAAATATACCATAGCCTCGTCAGCCTTTTTTTGCGCTAAGTAAATGGGTGCAATATTGTTGAGTATCGTGCCTTCAGCGGGCCTATCCTCTATTTCTTTCGAAATTTCCAGGCTTTTCTCAAGGAGTTGCAAAGCCTTGCTATCTTCTCCGCGATGCCTATATATTCGGCTGATATTATTGAGCGAATTGGACTCTCCTGATTTGTCGCCCAATACTTGAGAAATGACTAGGCTCAATTCTGAATAGCTCAGCGCGATTTCCTCCTCTCCTCTCGATCCATGAATTTGTGCCAAACTATTCAGAATCTTTGCCTCAAGCCTACGGTCATTTATTTCCTTGGCCTGCCTAAGCGCCTGCGAATGCCAAAGAATCGCCTCGTCAAACCGGCCAATTGAACCGAGAATCCTACCGATGGAGTAGGCCATATCGGCCCGATAGCTCAGTGTCGATGGATCCGATTCAAGATCCGCAATGCGCAATTTCAGTCGCTGAAATTCCTCAATCTTTTCTGGTTTTGTCCGTCCGAAACCAGAATAATCCACGGTCATGCCTCCAGAAAAATCGATGATTGATTGCCCTTCCCTTCTCAACTCAATCTCCAAATTGCGTATCGACCAAAAGTCCTTGATCCCCTTTTGCAGCTTACGCACGATCTCCATTGAATCGGGAACAAACACAATCAAAGCAATCGGATATTGTGAAAGCAAATCCCTGCGCTGATTGAAGTTGATACGCGCGCTGTCATCCTCGAGGATTTTTTCAAAGTTGTCCACGAGCAGGAATCCTGATTCTTGCGCTACGGCTTTGTATTGGAGGCCTTGGCGGAAGCCGAGGGGCAGCTTTAAGCGACTGAGTTTGCGGTCTGGGTATGCACTGTGCAGCGCATTTTCTACCTCAGTGATCCATGAAAGGTGATTGTGCCTGACAATTATGAATTGAAAGACTCCTGGTTCCACAGCTGTAAGGAGCAGTGACAATTCAGTCTCATTTCGGGTCGATTCCAAGGACTTCTTGCTGGTAGATTTCTGACTCTTCAATAAGCGGATTCACCCGCTTGTAATTCCCATCATTGTATTCCATGACGATCAAATCCTCCAGGAGATCCTCCAAAACTGGTTCAAACTTGACCTTGCGACCCTGATCTACAACTTCCTTGAGCTGCTTGAGACAATCGATTTTTTCGGAAGAAAGATAGCGTGAAGCATCGTTTACAAGTCGGCGTTTGGCTTCTTCGTAAGCTACCTGAGTAATTTTGCCAGCGCTATTATCGGTCAACTGTTTTGCCTTTTCAATAATTTGAAGCAATTGCCGCGGTGAACCGCCAGAAAGCAGAATCATCTCATCAACAATTTCTTCCTTCGCAAATAATTTCTCGTCAATTCTTTTGTAAACAAAATCTCTAAACCTCGCCAACGCCAGCCCATTTGTAGATCCATCGCGATTGGAAACCTTAACAAAGGGAAAGGATTCTATTTGGCTAAACTGTCCCAATTTAAGGCGTTCCTTCATCAATTCAATTGGGAGCGTAAAAATGGAATATGCCTTGACTTGTTGCAAACGATTGGCATCGTCTAAAAGTATCTTTCGGCGCAATTCGGCTGTCATCGTTTTTTCCAATCCGTCCACGATAAAAAAAACTTCTTGCCCTAATTTCTTTTTTCTTAATGCTTGATTGGCTTCATCTATGAAGGTGTTGAAAATAAAGGCAAACTCAGTAAATTTATTTCGAATTGTAGTTCTTACAGAATCCATCCAAGCTTTTGAACCCGAAATGCCCGCTCTTAATGAACCTATGAGTGACATTAATGGCCCCAAAAGACCTGTTGCACCATCTCCTGTTCCTGCTTTGAATCCAAGATCAAGTTCACCTCCAACTGTCAAAACTTTCTTTGCTTCTTGATCTCTCTCAGCAAACCATAGCTCCATTTTCTTTAGAGGAGCATTGGAAAGAATTACGCCGTCTGCTGCCAAAGCTGCTAGGAGCTTCTGCATTTGAAGGATGAGAATATCGACATATTCCACATCGTTCATGTCCAACTCTTGATCTGCATTGCATGTGACGCAATAAAAGCAGCTAGGGACGCTCAGCATTTTGGACAACTTTGCCAATTCGGTTGTCTTACCTGAGCCACGCATTCCTCCCAAGAAAAGTAATTTTTTCTCATTTGAATATGTGTCGGGATCAAACGTTGGCACTCCATCTATCAATTCGACATTCAACGCTTCTAGGACGATCTTCTCATTAAAGTCGCCCCGCAAGTCACTAAACTCAACAAAGAAAGCGCTATCGGGCCCAATAGGTCTGTTATGTTGGACCGCCTGAGCAATTTCACTCAACTTAAAGGCCTTCCGAGCTGTATTCACAATTGCCATGCTGTAAATTTAGTAGTTTTCCACCAATAATCTCCACCGTACCTCTTACGCACGCTCACTCTCCCACTGCAATCTCCCTCCCATTCCACCGCACGCAGCGCAGCTGTGGAAACGCAGTCGGCTTGAAGATGCTCTTGCCGAGCAACATGCGTACGCACTCTTGCACGCCTTCGATGATGCTCGGGTGCGGGTGTACCATCTCGGCGAGCTCATGGATGCCTTTGCGCATGCTGATGAGGAGGGCAACGGCCTGAATGGCGCTGCTTGCATCTTGCCCGACTGCCCGCATGCCCAGAATGCGCATCTCGGCGTCGTCGGTGACGATGATTTTGAAAAAGCCTTGCGTCTTGCGCATGGCGATTGCGCGCGGGATGCACGCGTAGTCCCATGTGGCGACGCGGTAGCTGAGGCCTGCAGCACGCGCCTGAATTTCGTTCATGCCTACGCCCGCCACTTCGGGATCCAAAAACATGATCGTGCTGATGTTGTCGTAGCACAAGGGTCGCTCGGGCTGCCCAAAGATCTTCTCGACCGCATAGCGTCCTTCCAGTTCACCGACATTCACGAGGGCGATGTCGCAGGTGATGTCGCCGACGGCGAAAATGTTTGCGGCAGTCGTGCCCGTGTCTTTGTTGGGTTCCACGAGCTGCCCTTTGTCATTGAACTTGACTGAGGTGTTCTCCAATCCAAGACCATGTACATTGGGGGTGCGGCCGATGCTGATAAGCGCTTTCTCGACATTAAAAATGGCAGTGCTACCGTCGGTGTATTGGAGTTCATATTCGACGCGGTCATCTTTGATCTGCATGCGCAACAGGCTGGCATTGCGGTGAATGGTCACGCCTTGCGCCTCCAGATTGGTCTCGACGACTTGCACGATGTCGGCGTCCTCAAATGGGAGTATGCGGGCTGCCTTGTCGATCAAATAGACTTTGGTCCTGCCGAGCAGGGCAAAGATCGTCGCAAATTCGCAGCCAATGACACCGGCGCCAAGGATGACCATGCTCTCTGGGTAATCTTGGAGTCGGCTGATGCCGTCGCTCGTGAGGATCACCTGCTCATCGATCGGAATGTGAGGCAGCCGACGTGGGCTGCTGCCCGTGGCCAGGATCACAAAATCGGCCTCATAGTGGAGCAGACCGCCCGCGGTCTCGATGCGAATGCGGTGATCGCTCTCCATGATCGCATGGCCTTGCACATACAGGAGGTCGGGATGGCTGTCACAATCGTTGCAACGCTCGACATGGAGGCGCAGCTGCTCCATGCGAAATTGCACTGCGGCCGCTACCTGCGCGGCGACGTCAGCAAAGGCGACATTCCTGCTGGGCAACCCAAAGGCTATGTTTTGGTGACGCCAGTTCGCCAATTCCTGGCCGATTTCCCAAAAGGTTTTGGAGCTGAGCGCACCATCGTGCAAACCTGCCCCACCTAGTTTGTCCTTTTCGACCAGCAATACGCGCTTGCCAAAATCGATCGCACGCATCGCGGCTGCATAGCCTGCCGGCCCAGCACCGATCACACAGAGGTCAAAATGTTCCATTGACAGATTCTTATTCAGATATTCTGAACGGAAGATAAGGGGTACAGCTGAATTTCTGCGATTGAAATGGAGCCGTACACCCGATTCACTCAGATATGACCTCTCTTACTGCTCGACGATCGATTGTCATCGCTGAATCACCATCTTGCGCGTCACACGATGGTCTCCCACTTGCATCGTGTAATAATAAACGCCATCGGGGATCGTATGTACCGAATAGACCAGACGGTGGTTTCCAGCAGGCACCATCTCATTGACCAAGACGGCGACCGATTTGCCCATGATATCATAGACTTCGATGAGCACGAGGTGATCCTCTCCGATTGCGTATTCGATCACGGTGGTCTCCCTGAAGGGATTGGGATAGTTTTGGCGCAGGTTTTCATGCCAAGCTCTGGGATCCTCGACGCCGACGACCACCTTGGAGAGACGGTAAACAAACTCACCAGCCGCATAGGCGATCGTGTCATTGATCTTGCGGAAGCGGTTGAAGGTATTCGTGCCCGATTGCAGCACCCAATTGAGGCCACCATCGGTGGTGTGATAAGTTCCTAAATCGCCGCCGATCCAGCCGATCGTATCGTTGAGAAAGCCGATGCCCTCTGCATTGTAGAGTCCGGTCGGTCCCCCGCCTGCACTGATGTCGAAGTCGAGCCAAGTCAAGCCGCCATCTGTCGTCTTGAGCATGTATTGCGCGCCTGAATTTTGAAATGCCTCGAGTGAAATGTAACCGATGAGTGGTGAAGGAAAACTGATCTTCCAACAAATTTCCTTCGGGTGAGCACTCGTGTGTACTGTGCGCCAGCTGTCACCCCCATCCACCGTCATCAAGACGCGGCCCTTGCCTGTGAAGTAATTGCCGTTGCTGCCCACGGCAAATCCCGTGTCGGCATTTACAAAATAGACATCGACGAGGCCGCCAGCCAAGCTATCGAGATTGGTATAGGTCCATGATGTCCCTTGGTCGGTTGTCTTGTAAAAACCAGCAGGCTGCGAATAGCGCCCGACACCAACGACCGTCGAGTCGGTCACGCGGTGCATCCCACAGATGCCCGCATCGGCAGGTCCGGGGAAATTGAGGACTGGCGACCATGTGTCGCCCCCGTCAGATGTTTGGTAGAGGATTGCTGTGTCGCCCAAGGTGCCACTTTGTTCCAATGTGCCCACCCAACCGTGTAGATCGTCGGCAAACACGATGTCACGCAGGGAAAAATTGAGCGAGTCCCAGACCTTGACCCACGAATTTCCACCGTCATACGTGCGGGCTACATAACCGTCATCGTTGGTATATGCAAAATTGACTGCAAACCCCGTGTCTGCGTTCAAAAAGTAAATGTCGTCGAATCGGTAGGAATTTGTGGGAGAATTGGTGGCCGTCCATTGGTAGGTATAGGCCTGGGCTTGAAGTGTCCAAGCAGCCATTAGCCATATGCAAAAGAGTTGAACTGATTTCATAATAGCGACATTGGGAAGAAGGGCGAAACAAATTGATCTTAAGCATTGACAGACCAAAATAACCTGCGCCTTCGGCCTGTCAATGCTTAAGATCGCAATTGGATTACATGGTTTCTGGAAAAATCGAAGCACCCCAGACATCACCCAAAATTCTGCCTATCTTTCCTTCCTAAATCAATAATCCGCAGGATGAAAGCATTTGTACTCACGCAATATGGTCCCGCCGACACGGCCTTTGAACTTCAGGAACGCCCCGATTTGCAACCTGCCGAAGGGCATGTGATCGTGGAGGTAGAGGCATTTGGCCTCAATTTTGCCGACATCATGGCCCGCAAGGGCATGTACAAAGACGCGCCACCCAAACCTTGCGTGATCGGGTATGAAGCGGCTGGACGCATCAAATCCCTCGGCAAAGGTGTGACCCATCTGCAAGTTGGGCAACGTGTCGCCTCATTTTGCAGGTTTGGCGGCTATGCCACGCAGATCGCTGCCCCAGCGGCTGGCGTCGTGCCGATTCCTGATAGTATGGATGTCGGTGTGGCATTGGCACTCATGGTGCAATATTCCACGGCCTGGTATTGCGCCGAATATGCCATGAAAATCCTCCCGGGCGACCATGTGCTCGTGCAAGCTGCGGCAGGCGGCGTGGGCACTGCACTCGTGCAAATCGCCAAGCACCGTGGCGCCATCGTCTATGGCACCGCTGGCAGTGACTCCAAATTGGCGTATCTGCGCAGCCTGGGTGTCGATCATCCCATCAACTATTCTAAAGAGGATTGTTTTGAAAAGATCCGGTCGATGCGGGGTGAGGCCGGCGTCGATGTGGTCTTTGACAGCCTCGGTGGCAAACATTTTAAGAAAGGATTTCAATTGCTCGGCCCCGGCGGACGCATCGTGGGCCTGGGTGCCGCGAGTCGCGAGGGCAAAGGCATCTTCTCAGACTTGGGAACGCTCTTTGGATTTGGACGGTACTGGGGTGCCTTTTTGCTGATGCAATCCCGCGCTGTGATCGGCTGCAACATGCTGCGCATCGCCGACCACCGCCCTCAGGTGCTGCAACATTGCCTCACCGAGGTGATGAAGGCGACCCAAGAAGGTTATCTCAAACCCACGGTCGGAAAGGTATTTCCAGCAACGGAACTCGTGCAGGCACACCAATATTTGGAACAGCGCAAGTCCATGGGCAAGGTCATCGTCATTTGGTAAGCATTGCTACAGACCACCTCACGTCACACGCAAGCGCGTTGTGCGCCGTTGTGGCGAAGAGTATTCAAAATATAATACCCTTGTAATGAATGCCTTACGAACTATTTTCAAAATAATCCATCCTTGACACATCCAATTGCTTCAATTTTCGTACATTTCCAGTGAAGTAGTAAATTTTTCTCATACCCTTTTTGTTTTCCCGACCACGGGATCAAAAAATTCCCCCGCAGCGACACTGCGGGGGATTCTTTTTGCAGCCTTTCCGTAGCTTTGCAGTCCATGAATCCATTGAGCATCTTCCAAGCGCGACAAGCCCAGTTTCAGGCCGAGATTGACCGCATCCAAAAATCACTCGATATGATCGCCTTTGCGCGGCTGGGCGTCTTTTTGATGGCCGTTGGCGTCCAAGTTGCCTCTTGGGGATGGGGTGGTGCTTGGTGGCTGCTCATGTTGATGGGTGGCTTGGTGGGCTTCGGAATGGTGGTGCGGTGGAATGAGAAGGTGAAAACGCAACTCCTCTTTCAGCAAACATTGCTGCGCATCAATACCGAGGAGATCATGCGGCTAGAAGGCAAATTGGGCAGTTTTGACGAAGGAGAGGTCTTTGTCGATCCTCTCCATCCATACGGCAGCGACCTCGATATCTTTGGAAAATTCTCGCTCTATCAGCTCAGCAGCCGCGCCACGACACGGTTTGGCAAACGACGCATCGCCAATTGGCTCATGGCCCCGGCAGATGTGAGCGCGATCAGTGAGCGCCAAGCATCTGCTGCGAAACTCGCGCCGCAGATCGACTGGCGACAAATGTTTCAGGCGATAGGTAGTGTGCAACAAGCGCAAGAGGAAGTCGATGCCCCCGAAGGCATGCGTGCTTGGCTGCGTGAACAGGGTATGATCGCCGCCCGGCCATTTTTGGGCGTCTTGCCATGGATCATGATGGGACTCTTGGCGATCGAGATCGGCTTGGAAGTCGCTGGAGTGATCGGTACAGGTTATTTTGCCATCATCCTCTTTGTCAACTTCATTATCAATTTCAGCATTGGTAAGCAAGTGGAACGGGTGCGGGCCGCGAGCGAGCAGCGCGGCAAATTGCTCAAGACCTGGGCGAAACTCATTTCCCAAATCGAGCATTTAAAAGATGGCGGCAGCGCAGTTGCCTTGCTGCAACAGCGCCTGCTCACCCAAGGCCGCCCGGCATCGGCAGAGATCGCCCGACTCGGCGGCATCGTCGCCAACCTTGCGTTTCGCGATTCGGGCCTACCCTACTTTGTCATCAACACCATTTTCTTTTGGGATATCTTTTGCCTCAAAGCCCTGGAAAAATGGAAGGCCGACTTGGGCGAGCGCGTCATGGATTGGTTTGAGGTCATCGGCGAAATGGAAGCGTTGAGCAGCTTGGCTGCCATACGGTTTGCTTTTCCGCATTGGAGCAATCCTGAGATTGTGGAGGGCGCATTTTTGCTGGAGGCTGCCGACATGGGCCACCCGCTCATTCCACCGCATCAACGCATCGACAATCCCATGCGCATCACCGGCAATGGCACGATATGGCTCGTGACAGGATCCAATATGAGCGGAAAAAGTACCTATCTGCGCACGGCAGGCACCAATGTCGTACTCGCTCTCATGGGAGCACCCGTCTGCGCGACATCGATGCGCCTCTCGCCCATGCAGGTCGCGACGTCCATGCGCACGACCGACAACTTGGAAGAAAATACCTCTAGTTTCTACGCAGAACTCAAGCGTCTCAAGTCGGTGATCGAGCTTGTGCGCAACAACAAAAATACTTTCTTTCTCCTCGACGAGATCCTCAAAGGCACCAATAGCCGCGATCGTCAGGCGGGCGCGCGTGCCCTTGTGCAGCAATTGCACAAGCTCGGCGGCGCTGGCCTCGTGAGCACCCACGACATCGAAATCGTCGATATGGCCGCGCAAATGCCCCTCGCCATCCACAACTACAGCTTCAACTGCACTGTGACAGCCGAGGGGCAACTGATCTTTGACTACAAACTCACCGAGGGGCAATGCTTGAGCATGAATGCGACAGCGCTGATGCGGGCGATGGGGATTGAGGTTTGATTTTGAATTAGCAGTTGGGAATTGAGAATTGGGAGTTAGGAA
Organism: Bacteroidota bacterium; assembly: GCA_031415375.1. GTDB lineage: Bacteria > Bacteroidota > Bacteroidia > J057 > JADKCL01 > JADKCL01. The sequence goes on from JANORP010000307.1 coordinate 18,804, forward strand.
ACCCGCATCGGGTTTAGGGCAGCTAATCCCGCATCGGTATCGCTGTTGGCAATTGGGAAAGGGAATTAGGAATTGAAGACACTCCAATTCCTAATTTCTCATTCCTCATTCTGAATTATTTCAGCGTCCGCCCCAGCCAATCAAAGAAAATGCGGTGCCAGAGCACGCCATTTTGCGGCTGCATGATCCAGTGGCCTTCCTCAGGGAAGTAGAGGAATCTGGCGTCCAACCCCTTGAGCTTGGCGATGTTGAAGGCTTGCATGCCTTCGGTGACGGGTACACGGAAGTCTTTTTCGCCGTGGATTACAAGGATTGGCGTATTCCAGTTGCCGACAAATTTGTGCGGGCTGTGCTCGACATAAGTTTTGGGCTGCGGCTTGTCGTAGTAGGCGCCTTTCATGTCCCAATTGGCGAAAAACATCTCTTCAGTAGAGCCATACCAGCTTTCCAAATTGAACAATCCGCAGTGGGAAATGAATGTTTTGTAGCGGTTTTTGTGAACGCCAGCAAGGTAATAGACGCTGTAACCGCCATAACTCGCACCGACTGCCCCCATTTTGGTGGCATCGACATAGGGCTCCTTGGCGATGTCGTCGCTGGCACTCATATAGTCCTTGATCGGCTGCCCGCCCCAGTCGCCGCTGATGTCGTCGTTCCAAGCCTGCCCGAAGCCAGGCAAGCCACGACGGTTGGGCGCAATCACGATATAACCGTTGGCGGCCATCAACTGGAAATTCCAACGGTAGCTAAAAAATTGGCTCACGGCGCTTTGTGGACCACCTTGGCAGTAAAGAAGGGTCGGATACTTTTTGTTGGGATCAAAATCTGGGGGATAGATCACCCAGGCGAGCAGCTCCTTGTTGTCGGTCGTTTTGACCATGCGCGCCTTCACGTCGCCCCAGTTGACATCCTTGAGCAGCTGCTGGTTCAAGAAGGTGAGGGCACTCTGCTGCCCGGTATTGGGATCGATTGTGTACAATTCAGTGGGGTAAGACATCGATGACAATTCGCCGACGAGGATGCCCGTCGCCACGTGAACGCTGCCCCAATTGTGGTCGCCTTCGGTCATTTGGCGCAGCTTGCCACTCCCAATCTCGATGTTGAAGACTTGCACCGTGCCTTTGATGTCGCTGGTGAAATAGATGCTCTTGCTGTCAGCTGACCAAGCACAATTGCCTGCCGCGCGGTCTTTGTCCTTGAGCAATTCACGGCGCTCGCCGCTCACGAGATCGGCGATGAAGATGCGGTTGCGGTCGCTTTCAAAGCCCGGGCGCTCCATGCTGAGCCAGATCATGCTCTTGCCGTCTGGTGAATAGAGCGGCTCGACGTCATAGCCCATCATGCCTTCGGTGACATTGGTCGTCTTGGTGGTGCCGAGGTCATAGACAAAAATGTCGCTGTTGGTGCTGATGGCATAGTCCTTGCCGTTGAGCTTTTTGCAAGTGTAGGCAATACCCTTGCCATCGGCAGTCCAGCCGATTTGCTCGCCACCGCCCATGGGTGCGAGGGGTGCGTCAAACCGCTCGCCGGGCATGATGTCGGTCGCTGCGCCGACCTTGCCGGCTTCATAGCTGGCAATGAAGACGTGGCTGTAGGCATAGTCATGCCATGCATTCCAATGGCGGTAATCGAGGTCATCGATGATGCGGGCATTGGCGAGGGGGAGGTCGGGATAGACCTCGATGGTGGTCTGGTCGAGTTTCACGTCTTGGGTGAAGGAGACGTGTTTGCCGTCGGGGGCGTAGGCAAAGTTGCCGATGCCATCGGCGATTTCGGTGATCTGCACGGCAGCAGAGCCGTCGGGGTTCATTTCCCAGAGCTGCATGGTGCCCGACTTTGCGCTCAGGTAGCCAATCTTGAGGCCATCTGGGCGCCAGATGGCATTGTATTCACTCTCGGGGCTATTGGTGAGCTTGCTCACGGAGCCTGCTTTGACTGCATTTTTTCCTTTGTCACCTGGCAGCTTGAGGCGTAGGCTGTACAAGTCACGGTTGCCCTTGTTTACCGCGAGGTCATAATAGGTCACGCCAAACAACACTGTGGTGCCATCGGGCG
>JANORP010000308.1:0-16061 GCA_031415375.1 Bacteroidota bacterium
CTACGATCAGGGCATCGCTGCTTCCAAATAGGAAGACCGATAGCTGATGCAACTTGTGGTTGAGCGGAACAAAAATGAGGTGGTGTGGATGGAAATGCCCATCCCATTCCCTGATATTGGTCGCATACCAAAGACTGTCAATGGAAAATCGGATCGTGCGCAGCAGATACATGACCGTGCCACCGACAAGGAACAGCAATGCGGCGACCATGCGATCACTCAGGCTGAAGGATGGCGTTTTGCGCATTGGAGATTGAGATCGGAAAGGTAGCCCAGCTAGGCATTCCCGTCAAACACGGATCCTGGTTATTGGGCTTTGGAGGTAAACGTGCCAAAGACCCAGCCCGATTGCCCCTTGGCGCTGATTTTGTACCAATAATCCAGCTTGCCTCCGATCTCATCCATCTCGCCACGCTCCAGGATGCTGCAAATGTCGCCCGCTGCAAGTTGGAAGACCTTGTTTTCTTCCTTCACGGTCGGCCCTGAGCGTACGTTGACATTGTCACCGGTGATCATGAGCTGATCTTCGGAGAGGTCTTCGCTCGCTGCTGCGGCATCGATGGCATTTTGTGCGGTCTTGGCAAAGACGCTGTTGGGGTAATTTGTGACGACTTGCTTGAGTTTTTCTTGGCGCTTGGTCGGCACTTTTTCGTTCATGGCCTTGGAATACAGCAAAGCGGCCGAGACGTCGGTCTCGTCTGAAGTGAGTGCCTTTTCGCCAAGCAGCCACCCTTCTTTGCGTTTGTTTTTGGCATCGTTGCGGGCGATGAATTCTGCGAAATCATCCTTGTGGCCTTTGACGATGACGACGGTGCCCGTGAGAACCATGTCGTCGCTAATATTGCTGATGCCAGGGCGTTTGTAAATCTGCGCATCTTGCGCTACCGCTTGAAGCGAGGCATCTTTGGCCACAAAATCTGCCCTTACCCAACCTTCTTTGCCGTCGAGCAAGCGCACTTTTTCATACGATTTATTGGTTTTGGCATCGGTTTCCGTCTCATTGAGCAAGGTAAGTTCCTCCCCAAAGGCGATCGAGGCAACCCACTTGCCATCGTTTCCCGGGCTGTCCTTGGCACTATGCCCTTCCCAGGTGCTCAACGTGAGCGAGCCCGCATCGGCATCGCCGTCGCTGTCCTCAGATTCGTCCTCGAGTTCAGTCTCATCAGCATCACCAGTCTTTTTATCTGAAGCACAGGCAGTGAAACTGACCATCAGCAGCAATCCTAGCAACAACAAGCAAAGGTTTTTCATGGGTATCGCGAAATTTGGATTCTAGATAAATTGCAAAATAAGCAAAACCGAGTCAATTGCGTGGCATGTGGAAAAAAGTAGCTGGGGCAATCTTAACACGACAAACCCTCAACAGAAACCCATCGTTTTTGCCCTCGACATTGAACTGATGATTTTGAAGGTGATGTCGGAAGGAAATACGGGACTTTGAATGCCGCTGCACGCGCCTCTACAGGATGCGCCTCACAGCGTAGGATCTAGATAATCTGCTTTTCGCATGCGCAATAGCAAAGCATAGAGGGCCGAAGGCACCCGCTCAACCTTCATATTATAGTCTCTTGCGCGTGCATTGTAATAGCGGCGCGCGCCGTCGAGCTCGATATTGGTCTTCTCGATCACACGCTGCGCCGGATCAAAGTCGGCATTGTTGCGCAGCTCTTGCTGCCCGCTCGCTGCGATCATCAGCTCTTGGATGGCCTTGTCTGCCACCTGCAGGCCACGGGCCTTGCCGGGCACACTATTGTCTTCCATCGCTTTGCGGCCATTTTCCATCGCGACCTGGGCCTCGTCCAAGCCCCGAAGCTCCAACTTGCGCAGCAGGTTCATCACCGTGAGCAGCTGCCCTTGCCGCCGATCGACAAGGATGTCGATCGTGCGCAGACTTTCCTCCATGCGCACTTTGAGACTGGCCATCACATTATAATAATACACGCCAAATAGCCCGACCAACAAAGTGAAGCCCAAAACGCCTCCAAAAATATACCACATTTCGTCCAAATAAAAAGTGAATGAATTGGCATCAAGATAGGCATTTCACGCATTTGATGCTCAGAAAATTAGCGCAGTATCCGTATTCGGGCACCCCCTTACTCCTGCTCCAAAGCCGCGACTGCCGTCCATGCTCCCGGCAATCCAGGTTGCAGGATACCCGCCGCCAGCAATTTCAAAAATTCGTGACGTGGAATCTCCCGAGCGCCCAGGCTATCCAAGTGCTCGGTATAGACCTGACAGTCGATTAGCTCAAAACCGAGCCGCCGCAAGCCCTGCACGGCGGTGATAAAACCATACTTGCTGGCATTGGATACGTGCGCAAACATGGATTCGCCGCAAAAAACACGTCCTAGCGCCAAGCCATACAAGCCACCGACCAAAGCGCCCTCCCGCCAAACTTCGACAGAATGCGCTACGCCCAATTGATGCAGCTTGATATAGGCCCTTTGCATATCCTTGCCCAGCCAAGTCCCGTCTTGGTCATGGCGCACAGCCTCGGCGCAGGCCTTGATGACATCCACGAAAGCCGTATCATAGGTCACCTCAAATGCCCTGCGTTTGAGCAGTTGCTTCATGCTTTTGCTCACCTTGAGCTCGGCAGGAAACAATACCATGCGCGGATCAGGCGACCACCAAAGGATCGGCTTGCGCCCCGAATACCAAGGAAAGATCCCCTGTGAATAAGCCGCCAACAGCCTATCTGGGCTCAAATCCCCACCCACTGCCAATATGCCATCTTCCTCCGCATGGCTCACAGGCGGGAAAACATGCTCTTTGGGGAGGGAGTAGATGGGCATGAAGCGAAGATAGCGGGACTTTCTTGAATACAAATAACATTCGAAACAAGGCCATGCTGAGGACGCCAACGTACCTAAAGCAAGAAACACCCACCTCGATCCGAGCGCAAAGCCCTACGCAGAATTGTCGATTCATTCGCGACCTGTTAAAGTTCACAAAACAACCCTCTTTCGCAACGCGCTATCCCCTATCTTTGCCGCCGTATGCAGCGCAAAATCATCATCACAGGTGGCGCGGGCTTCATTGGCTCCCACCTCGTAAGGCTCATGGTCGGCAAATATCCCGACTACGAAATCATCAATCTCGACAAGCTCACCTACGCGGGCAACCTCGAAAACCTGCGTGACGTCGAGCATGCCCCCAATTACCGCTTTGTGAAGGCCGACATCACCGACGGCCCCGCGATGATGGCGCTCTTCCAGCAGGAGCAGCCCGATGGCGTGATCCACCTCGCCGCCGAGAGCCATGTCGATCGCAGCATCGAGGCCCCGATGGAATTTGTGATCACGAATGTCATCGGCACCGTCAATCTCCTCAATGCCGCCAAGGCGGTGTGGATGCGTGATGGCAAGATGCGCGACGATGTGCGATTTTACCACGTCTCAACCGATGAGGTATTTGGTTCGCTCCACGATGGCGGCTACTTCTTGGAGACGACGAGCTACGATCCGCAGAGTCCCTACTCGGCCTCCAAAGCCAGCAGCGACCACTTCGTGCGCGCTTATGGCAACACCTACAAACTGCCCTTCATCATGAGCAATTGCTCCAACAACTACGGCAGCCACCAATTTCCCGAGAAACTCATACCCCTCTTCATCGCCAACATCGTCGGCAACAAAAAGCTCCCGGTCTATGGCAAGGGCGATAATGTGCGCGATTGGCTCTGGGTCGTCGATCACTGCCGCGCCATCGATGTGATTTATCACAAGGGCGCAAACGGCGAGACCTATAATATAGGTGGCAAAAACGAGTGGCAAAACATCGAGCTCATCCAAGTGCTCTGCAAGCAGATGGACGAGAAGCTGGGTCGCCCAGCGGGCATGAGCGCGCAGCTCATCACCTATGTGACCGACCGCGCAGGTCACGACGCCCGCTACGCGATCGATCCCACCAAACTGGAAACCGAACTTGGATGGTCGCCTTCAGTGACTTTTGAAGAAGGGCTAAGCCTTACCATCGATTGGTATCTCGCCAATCAAGACTGGATCGACCACGTGCAAAGCGGCGCTTACCAAGCATATTATGAGCAGATGTATGGCGATCGCCTCAAGGCGTAATCCATGACAGGCATCCTTGCATTGGTCCTCTGCATCCTCACTACATGCACCCTTTTCGTTGTGCTGCGAGCCAGTGCCCGCTACCACATCGACCGTTGGCAAGTCACTGGCATCAACTATGCCGTCGCAGCACTCGTGGGCTTGGGCATATCGCCGTCTGCCATTCCGCATGTGCTCGCTGATCCGACCGCCTTGGGATTGGCATTGATCATCGGGGCCCTTTTTGTCTTCATCTTCTACGTCATGACCTCGCTCACACAGCAGGTCGGCCTCAGCTATATGACCATCGTAAGCAAAATGTCGCTCGCGATTCCAGTGGTGTTCAGTTGGTGGTATTACAAGGATAGCCTATCTGTCTGGCAAGGCCTGGGCGTGCTGCTGGCCTTGGTTTCTGTGGTCCTGATCAATGTGCGCAAAGGCGGGGAAACCGAGGCGCAGCGCAAAAATTCGCTGCTTACATATGCCATGGCAGCGGTGTTGTTTCTGGGCTGCGGCATTGGGGACAGCCTGTTCAAGGTCTTCAACCAAGAAGCCGCGATGCGGGTGGCTGCCTCAGACTTCACGATTGCAATATTTGTCGTCGGGGCGCTTGGGGCAATGGTGGTCAATGCCTTCACGCTGCTCACTGGCAAAACAAAGTGGCGATCAGCCTCTTTGTGGGCGGGATTGGCCATCGGTATCCCCAACTATTTTTCGATTTTCTTTTTGGCGACGGCACTGCAATTCTATCCGGGCACCGTGTTTTACCCGATATTCAACACAGCCATGCTGCTGTTGATGGCTTTGGTGGGCGTCTTTGTGTTCAAGGAAAAGCTGAATGTGTGGAATATGATTGGCTTGGCGATGACCTTGGGTGCGGTGGCTTTACTGTTGTGATTTTGGCTTCGCTGAAGTTGTTGGGCTATATTTACCCCGTGAAAGACTGCTACCAGACCATCACGGCCCTCGGCGAGGGCGGCTACAAGGAGAAGGGATCCAAATTCCTCGCCTTCGCATTTCCTGTGCAGTCAGAAGCAGAAATCGCCTTGCATTTGGAGGCGCTCGCCACCAAATTCTACGACGCCCGCCACCATTGCTACGCCTGGCGCTTGGGACCCGATGGGGTGAAACACCGCGCTGCCGATGCGGGCGAGCCCAATCACAGTGCTGGCACACCGATACTCAACGCGCTCAAAAGCCGCGAACTCTACGACACGCTCGTGGTGGTCGTGCGCTACTTTGGCGGCACCAAGCTGGGGATCCCCGGCTTGATCGAGGCTTATGGCTCGGCGGCAGGAGACGCCCTCGACGCTGCCCCCAAGGCCGAGCGCATCCTCACCCAATCGATCGACATCACCTACCAATATGGCCAAACCGCCGAGGTAGGCCGTGTCATCCAAAAATTTGGGCTCAAGCCCAGTCACTCGGCCTATGGCGCTGATTGCCGACAAACCTTCGCTATCCGGTTGCGCGATCATGCCGCTGTGCTGGTGGTTTTTGAAGAAATGGGTATATTGAACCCAGATTGAATGTACACATGAACAAGATTTTTGCATCCCTCCTGCTTTTGCTCTTGACGATGAACGCTTTTGGGCAAAAACAAGGCGGCGACACAGGTTTGCAGCCCTTGCAACCGACCCAGAGCGTCTATGAAAAGGTGACCCTGCAATTGCCGAGCAATGCTGGCCCCGCCGAGGTGCGTCTTGCCTTACTGGGCATGAAGCCCCTCGTCACTGCCCTGGGCTGTGACCTCGCCTTGCGAGAACGCATCGAGAGTGCCGGCGGCTACCACTACCATTTCGACCAGACTTGGCAAGGTATCCCGATCTACATGGCCCGCCTCCAAGCCACACTCACCAAGACCCAGCGCTTCTTGAATGTGCTCAATACCCTGCAAAGCTTCGCGGGCACACCCGTGATGCACCAGCGCAGCGATGCGCAGGTGACTGCCCTCCTACCTGCCCTGCTCGATGAGGGTCACGCAGATTTCCACTTGGTGGAAAACCAGCGTCAGTTTTTCCTGGTCGAGGGAGCCCTCCTGCCCTGCCACCGCGTGGTCTATACCGCCAATACCATGAGCTGGGAACTGCTGCTCGCCGACGATGACCTTCACGAGTTGCTGCGCCGCGACCTCGCGGCTTACCGCAAACCCCTCGGCACAACCACAGTCGATACCACGGGCCAAGCCATGGTATTCATGCCCGATCCACTTACGCGCGTCGGCCTCGTCTATGGTGGCACCCTCGTCGATAACAACGATGCCGATCATGCCGACCTCAATGCCCAACGGGTGGCAGTGGCCCTGCGCGACATCACTTGGGACGGTGTCAAATTTGTGCTCACGGGTCCTTATGTCGATATCAAAGACCTCGAAGCGCCGACCTCAGCACCCGTCACATCGACCGATGGCAACTTTAATTTTACCCGCAGTCAGCAAGGATTTGAGGATGCCAATGTCTATTATCACCTCGACACGATGCAACGGTATATCCAAAGCCTCGGCTTCACCAACCTGCGCAACGGTCCGCTCAAAGCCGATCCACACGGCGTGAATAGCCAGGACAATTCTCACTTTGTCCCGGCAGGTGTCGATACTCGGCTGGGATTTGGAGAGGGCGGCGTGGATGACGCCGAGGATGCCGACGTGATCATCCATGAATACGGCCATGCGCTCAGCGATGCAGGCTGCCCAGGTTGCAATGCCGGCAATGAGCGCCAAGGCCTCGACGAGGGCCTCGGTGACTATTTTGCGGCGAGCTATTCGCGCGGCATTTCCTATACCTTTTGGAAAAATACATTTACCTGGGACGGCCACAATGAGTTCTGGCCAGGCCGCAGCGCCAGCAATCCCACGCTTTATCCGCCCGGCTCCAGTAATATCTATATCTATGGCGAAATCTGGGCTTCCGTTTTGATGGAGGTCTATCCTCAAATCGGCAAGACCAACAGCGACAAGGTCGTGTTGCAAAGCCTCTACAACAATGGCGCAAGCATTTTGCTCAGCGATGCGGCCCTCATCATCTTCGACGCCGACACGCTGCTTTTCAACGGTGCCCACCACGACGCCTATCAGCAAGCGTTTTGTGCACGCGGCATATTGTCGGGGACCATGATGGGACAAGGCTGTTACGTCGCGACCGACGATGCACACGATGCCCTTGCATTGGACTGGGCGATTTTCCCCAATCCCGCAAGCACAGCGGCGACATTGGCTGTGAAGGGAAATCTGAACCGTCGGGATTTACAATATAGCCTCATCGACTTGATGGGGCGCACCCTACGCGGCGGCGAGATCAAGGGGCAGCAAGCCGAAATCGACCTGACCGGGCTGGCACCTGCATTGTACTTGTTACAACTGCGTGCTGGCAATGGCTGGTCTGAGACACGGCGCTTGGTGGTGGAATAACGTTTGGAACCAACATTTGTCCTTCACAAGGAATTGCAGGCGGGCGATTCCGGGTTTGGCTATTGGACTGTTCCCCCATTTTTGCCAAAAATAAGAGCAAACGCATATACTAAAATCCCATTTTCTTCGTAAATTTAGGAAAACAATTAAATTTCCGATGAAAACAAAAGAAAATACACCTGAGCGCGCGGCCAATCAGCTCGAATCTGAAGGCAATCAGTTCATGCACGCACCAGCTTTTGGCCTTAGGGCATCGCCGGCTGATGGCGGCGGTGGCCAACAAAAGGCTGCTGATGCCGACCTCCAAAAATCGCCGACCGAGGCCAGCCCAGCGACCAAAAAACAGGGCGGGAAACATGGAGACGACTATTTTGACCTCCAAGGGCATTACCTCGGCACGGATGGGAGCACGACATCCAAGATTTGGGTGGTGACGAGTACCCGTAAATCCGAGCTTTACAAAGAAGACGGCGTAACGATCGATGCCAAAAAGGCACAGAGCAGCGCGACCTTGATGCTTGGTTTTGTCTCGTCCCAAGTTTCTCTGGAGACGAAACAGCGCGTCGTTCTTGCCATCGCCTATCACTATGGCAAAGAGGTGGGCGTCACCAAGATTGGCATCCAAGCAGGCAATGCAGGAGAGCAATCCCCTGCGCATTATTCTCCAAATACTAAGATGATCAACTTGGATCCAGGCTATGTCTCCAGTAGTCCCGAGGAGTTCAGTGATCAGTTTGTCTTCAAAAATGTCTTGGTGCATGAGCGCCTACATGCGGAGGATGATTTGACAAACCGTGTAAAAAAAGATATGACCTTCAATAGGCATGCAACGGTCTATTTGAATCAAATGCTGGATGACACCGCCAAAGATTGCCCAAGACCATATTTGCTCTCGATGGCAATGGGTTTAGGACAACGCTTATTCAATTTTTTAGTTCAGGAAGATCAATCAGGTGGCCCTGAGACAACGGCCCTCTTCGCAAAATTTAACCGTGAAAATCAGTTACAACTCAAATTTTTGATCCAAATGGATAATTATGTACTGGACAAATCAGAAATCACTCTTCTCGATGAAGTGGAAATGGCTAGATACCCGATCAAATATGAAAAAATCGATGACCCTTCGAAATAGATTGTTACTGCTCCTAACAATAACATCATTCTCTTTCGGATGTAACAACAGCCCGATTCGAGAGAAACTTTTGGGGGCTAGCGTAAAGTACTGGGATGTTTGTAATGACGAAACTGGTCGAATTGAGGGTGCTTATAGATTTGCGGAAGACGGTTCATGTATCTGGATGATTAATAGCAGGAAGGGTCCTCGACATTATTACATGGCTGAGGATGTACAAAGGGATGAGGTTTGGAGCCTGGATGACAGCATTCTTACGTTTCGCAATTGGCATGTTAGGATACTCTATATCTCAGAAGACACCCTCATTATGAAAGATTTAGATTTTCCATCGCTGCCCATCATTTTAACAAAATCACTGGATCAGAGCGACTTAGGTGTACCGCCCAGCAAGCTCAAACCCAAAAATCGATGACCCTGCGAAATAAGTTATTGTTAATCTTGATGGCAACAGTTTTGGGATGCTACAACAACCCGATCGAAAAAAAACTGCTCGGCGATGGCGTCAAGTACTGGGATGTGCATGATCGCGAGACAAGTCGAGTTGATGGAGCCTATCGATTTGCGAAGGACGGTTCCTGTATTTCAATGATTTACGGAAGTAATGGGTCCCGACACTATTACACGTATAGTGATATGACATGGGATGAGGTCTGGACCTTGGAAGATAGGATACTTAGTTGCTGCAATTGGCATGATAGTATCCTCTACATCTCTGAAGACAGACTTATACTGCAAAATTTGGATTCCCCTGTCATCTTCACGAAATCACTGGATCAAAGCGATATTGGCGTGCCGCCCAGCAAGCTCAAACCCAAAAATCGATGACCCTGCGAAACAAGTTATTATTAATCTTGGTGGCAACAGTTTTGGGATGCTACAACAACCCGATCGAAAAAAAACTGCTCGGCGATGGCGTCAAGTACTGGGATGTGCATAATCGAGAGACAAGCCATGTCGATGGTGCTTATAGATTTGCGGAAGACGGTTCATGTATCTGGATGATCAATGGAAGCAATGGGCATCGACACTATTATATGGCCGACGATGTACTGACGGATGAGGTTTGGAGCCTAAATGACAACGTTCTTACTTATTGCAATTGGACCGACCGGATTATCTACATCTCAGGGGACACCCTGGTACTTCAAAATATGGATTATTCACCCGTTCCTGCCATCTTCACAAAGTCAATCGATCAGAGCGACATAGGCCCCCCCCCCAAGCAAGCTCAAATCTAGCAAGTAAAAGTGCTGGACATGAATAGCCGCCCAATATGCTCGCTATCATCTCACTCGATCAACTCCTCGGCTACGAGTGACACGCCCGCCGGCAACCAACTCAGGTCAGTGTAGCCGCCGGGAGCCTTGCCTGCATCCCATAGGGTGGTGGCGATGGTCTTGCCAGCGGCATTGTATTTGCGCAATTCGCCATGCAATTTGCCATAGCGCAGCCCTCCCTTGACGATCAGCTTTCCCGCTATCGTGAAGGCATCGAAGCTTGCCTCGCCGTTTCCACTCCCATAATCGATGCTCAGGAGCAGGTGCCCATCGGCATCATACTCTTTCCAAATACCTAGTTTGGCGCCGATCTTATGTTGTCCAGTGAGCTTGGGCTGCCCATCTTCATACCATTCCGAGATCGGTCCATCGAGGTCGCCTAGCCACCACTTCACTTCCTTCATGGGTTTGCCGTTTTCAAACCATTCCCGATCGAAGCCATTGGCATTGCCCTTGAGGAATTGCACTTCCCTGGCTAGCGTGCCATTTTCAAAGTACTTGCGGTTCCAGCCATCCTTTTGCCCTTGCAGAAAATGCTGCTCTTCTTGGACTTTGCCATTCTTGAAAAACCACTTGGTCGGCCCGTTGGGGACGCCCATGTCATAGCCGACCGACTTATGGACCGTGCCATTTTTCCAATAATAGGTCGCGATGCTGTCGAGCCGATCCTCTACATATTTTTCGAAGGCCTTCGGTTCACCCGACTCAAAATATTCACGGGCATAGCCTTGCTTGCGGCCTTGATCGTCGATATCTACGATGCGTTGTAGCTGCTGCATACCTTCATAATAGGTCTTGATCTGCCTACCCCCGCAGCCCATGAAGCAAAGGGAAAGGCATACCCATCCTAATAAAATAGCTTGCTTGCGCAGATGGAAATGAGGCATCGACAGGCTCACGCAAATCCAGCAGGGCCGCCACCCGTGAAGCCAGGAGGCACGTTGTTGCCGGGCCCGTCGTGGGTCTGAATGCGTCCAAACTGTGCCTCATACTTTTGGAGATTGTCTTCGAGTGCATTGAGCAGGCGCTTGGCATGTTGCGGGGCCAAAATCACGCGTGACCTGACCTTCGCCTGGGGCAACCCTGGCAAAATCTGGATAAAATCCACGATAAACTCAGAGCTGTTGTGCCCCACAATTACAAAATTGGCATACACGCCGCCCGCGATTTCCTCGGGAACCTCGATGTTGAGCTGGTTGGCGTTCTTATTCTTGTCGTCCATGAAAATGATCTACTTTGCTGCAAAGGTAGGCAATGGAGAGGAAATTGGGAAAATCCATTTTAGGCCTGCCGCCCCACATATACGCTGAAGGCAACAACCGCGTAGAAAGACATTTACTACATTTTTTTGGCCATTTGTGAAATATGTTGTTACTTACCCGACAATTAACACAAAATATCCTCTATAAATTATCAAAACATTATGAAATGTAAATTTTTACTTCTGTTTGCCCTGGCAACCGTGCAAATCTATGGGACCTCTTCCATTGTGAAGGCCCAATCGGTCGAAAAAGGCAATGTCATCATCGATGGCTACTATGGTTTCCCCAATTTGATGACAGTCTTTTTTAAGGCAATCGCCGAATCCAATACCGATGACCCAAGTCTCAAAGTCAAGGGCCTAGGGCCATTTGGAGGCAGGGTACAGTATATGGTTTCAGACAAAATCGGTGTTGGTTTAGATGTCTTCTATGCAAAATCAAGTTTCGAATACACCGACCGTACGACCGATTTCAATACTGGCTTACCCGTAACTTACAACTATAAGCTGGTGAATTCCCGCCCCCGGTTCTTGTTGCGTGCCGATTTCCATTTGGGAGAATCAGATGCCGTGGACCCTTATTTCGCAGTCGGCCTTGGCTATAGTGCTGCGAGCTACAAATTCACCACCAACGATCCAGTTTTTGACATCAATATCTACAATACGAGGTCGCTCCTCCCGGTCGCATTTCGCGCTGCGTTTGGCACAAAATTCTACTTTGCAAAGTTCCTTGGAGCAGGTGTCGAGGTGGGACTTGGTGGCCCGCTTGTGACATTTGGCCTCAGCGGCAAATTTTGAGCAATTAAGCGATCCCTTATTAGATTGCTGTTGTCTCTACAGTATTTGGCCCAAGGGTGACCACGCAATGTGGTATCCCTTGGGCCAATTCATTTCAGTGTTTTTGAGTACGGACGTACTTTATTTCCCGCCCAGCTCGATCTTCAAAAATTTCCCAGTAAAGGATTCATTATGTGCTGCGACCTGCTCGGGTGTGCCCTCTACGAGGATACGTCCGCCAGCCTTGCCGCCTTCTGGACCGAGGTCTATCACCCAGTCTGAGACCTTGATCACATCGAGGTTGTGCTCGATCACGACGATGGTATTGCCACGATCGACCAGGCGCTGCAGCACCTTGAGTAAGACGGCGATGTCTTGAAAATGCAAACCCGTTGTTGGCTCATCAAGAATGTAGATCGTACTGCCCGTGTCACGCTTGCTCAGTTCAGTTGCAATCTTGACGCGCTGTGCCTCCCCGCCCGAGAGTGTTGTCGCTTGCTGCCCCAGCGTCAGGTAACCCAGCCCCACTTCCTCAAGTGTGGCGAGCTTGCGCTTGATGCGCGGGTGCGCCTCAAAAAAATCTACCGCAGCGGTGATGGTCATGTTTAAAACATCGCTGATGCTTTTGCCACGGTAGCGCACCTCCAGCGTCTCCCGGTTGTAACGACGACCGTGGCAGGATTCGCAGAGGACAAAGACATCGGGCAAAAAATTCATCTCGATCGTCTGCATCCCCGCGCCTTCGCATTGCTCGCACCGGCCACCTTTCACGTTGAAACTAAACCGCCCGCTTTGATAGCCCCTGATCTTGGCCTCGGGCAATTGCGTGAAAAAGTCGCGGATGAAGGTGAACACACCTGTATATGTGGCAGGATTGCTCCTAGGTGTGCGACCGATCGGCGACTGATCGATCTCGATCACCTTGGTCACTTTTTCCAATCCTTCGATCGCCGTGTAAGGCATCGGTTTTTTGCGGGAACGGAAAAAATGCTGGTTCAAGATCGGGTACAAGGTCTCATTGACCAAGGTCGATTTCCCTGAGCCCGAGACGCCCGATATACATACAAATAGGCCCAAAGGCAGGTTCAGATCTACATTTTTGAGGTTGTTGCCGGTCGCGCCACGCACGACGAGCATATTCTCAGGCTCTGGCTTGCGGCGCTTTTTGGGTATCGCTATGGTGCGTTTCCCACCCAAATATTCAGCCGTGGCCGAATTGGGGTGATTGAGGATGTCTTGTGGCTTGCCTTGGGCGACAATCTCGCCCCCGTGGATGCCTGCACCTGGCCCGAGGTCGATCACGTAATCGCTTGCCAGCATCATATCCTTGTCATGCTCCACGACCAAGACCGAGTTGCCGAGGTCGCGCAAGCGCAGCAAGGAATTGATCAAGCGCTCATTGTCGCGCTGGTGCAAGCCGATGCTCGGCTCGTCCAAGATGTACAACACGCCCACGAGTTGTGACCCGATCTGTGTCGCCAAGCGAATGCGCTGCGCCTCTCCCCCACTTAGACTACGGGCCGTGCGGTCCAGATCCAGGTAACCTAGACCCACTTCCAGCAAAAAATCCAAGCGCTTGTTGATCTCTTTCATCACCTCGACCCCGATGAGCAGCTGACGCTCACTCAGGCGATCGGGCAAGGTTTCCATCCAACCGCGCAACCCGAGGATGTCCATGCAGGCGACCTCCATGATGTTTTTTTCATCGAGGCGAAAAAAGAGGCTTTCTTGCTTGAGGCGCTTGCCCGCACAGGTCGAGCAAGTGGCGACACGCATAAAGTCCTCGGCCCAGGTCTTGATTTTCTCTGACTGCGAGCCATGGTAGGACTCGGAGATAAACGCGACGATGCCATCATATTTGAAGCCGCCCTTGGTGATAGCCTTATCGGCCGGCAAGGCATCTGGCCCACGCAAAATATAGTCCTTGGCCAACTGTGGTAAGTCTTTCCAAGCAGTCGCCAATGAAAAATCAAAGTGTTTGGCAATGGCCCGCAGTTGCTGAAACATCCAGATGTCTCGAAACTCTCCGAGCGGTGCAATCGCGCCACGGTTGATGCTCAGGTCTTCATCGGGGACCAAAGCATCGAGATCCACTTCATAGACAAATGCAAGTCCTGTACAAGTCGGGCAGGCACCATAAGGCGAATTGAAGGAAAATGTATTGGGAGAAGGCTCGTCGTAGCTGATGCCGCTGTCTGGGTCCATCAAGTTGCGGCTAAACCAAGCCGAGACATTGGTCTCGTGGTCCAAGATGATCATGGAGCCCTCGCCAGTCGTCATTGCAAGGTTGATGCTATCGTCGAGGCGCTTGGGATCGCTGCCGGCCAATATGCGATCGACGACCAACTCAATGTCGTGGATCACATAACGATCGACCTTCATGCCCTTTTTGATGTCTTGGATCTCGCCATCAATGCGCACCTTGGAGTAGCCTTGTTTGGTGAGCGATTCAAAAAGCTCGCGGTAGTGGCCTTTGCGGCCCTTGACGAGGGGGGCGAGGACGACGATCTTTTTGCCAAGGTAATTTTTCTCGATCGTCTTGATGATCTCTTGATCATTCATTTTGATCATGCGCTTGCCCGAAACATGGCTGTATGCATCGGCAGTACGCGCAAAAAAGAGACGGAAGAGGTCATAGACCTCGGTCACCGTACCGACCGTCGAGCGCGGATTGCGGCTCGTCGTCTTTTGTTCGATGGCGATTACGGGACTCAGACCATCGATTTTATCGACATCCGGAGCTGTAAGGTTGCCGATAAATTGCCGGGCATAGGCGCTGAAACTCTCCAAGTATCTGCGCTGCCCCTCGGCATACAAGGTATCAAAGGCGATAGAGCTCTTGCCCGAGCCACTGACACCTGTGATCACCACGAGCTTGTCGCGTGGGATCTGTAAATCTATGTTTTTGAGATTGTGCTCACGCGCACCCCAGATTTCAATCAAATCCTCTGCCATCGCTCTCCTGCCTAGTGGTTGCCGCTATTCTTCTTTTTCTTTTTGTCGGGTGTGGCAGGGGAAGACGCGGGAGCCTCCTCGCCTTCGATATTCCCCGAGCCGACTTTGGGAGACATCGGCAAACTATCATGCTGCACCGTATCGCTAGCAGCATGTGGTATCAGTTCCATGGCCTGCTCCTCATTGGTCTCAGCTGTAGGGATCGCGATGCGGTACACCCTCTGCGTTTGGCCTTCTTTGGGCTTGGTCACAGCCAACTTGTCGTTGAGGATCCATGGATTAAGTATTTTCACCATCTTATAAGTTGTGCCTTGTGATAAGGCGAAACTCACCAGATCGTTGATTGTTGTGTCCACATCCACTGTTTTATAGCGGAGTGGCGGATACAACTGCCCTTTGCTCATATTGAAGCCATATTTGACAGGCTCCTCCAAAATGGATTTGATAGCAAGGATGCGGAATACATACGCAGCCGTTTCGCGGTTGAGGTAGAGATCATAATAGTTATCCACACGCTGCCGCTCCATCTGCTTGCGCAGGCCACCCATACCCATATTGTAACTCGCCGCAACCAAGGTCCAATTTTTGAAAATCTTGTAAGCGTCTTTCAGGTATTTGCAGGCAGCCTCGGTGCTTTTCATCGGATCCAAACGTTCATCCACCTGCTCGGTCACCTCAAGGCCGTAGTTGCGGCCGGTCTCTTCCAGAAACTGCCAAAAACCTTTGGCTCCCATCGGCGAGGTGGCATTGCTAAGATGGCTCTCGCCGACACAGAGGTAGAAAAAGTCTTCTGGAATACCCTCACGGCGCAAAATCTTGGTCATTGCAGGCTGCCACCGAGCAGCACGCTTGATGTTCATGATTGTCGCACTGTGCAAAAACTCATACTTGATGAGCTCCTGCTCCATGCGTTCCCTCACCTCAAAATCACGCATCGGCACGAGCTCGCCTGCAAAACTCAAGTTGATCGGCGGATCCAAGCTAATCGTCGTCGCTTGGCTGCCCAAGCTCTTGAAGCTATCGTTGTTGCCACTTTGTACCGAGCCGATCAAAATGATGCTCCCACCCAAAAGCAGGAGCGGAAATAGGAAATATAGGATTTTAGTGCGCAAACTCTTCATCAACAGCACCTTTTGCGTCCGAACTTCTGACCGTATCTTTGCACAGAATTTCGAATAACGGCTGTTGATGAAGA
>JANORP010000309.1:0-41045 GCA_031415375.1 Bacteroidota bacterium
CAATTCCGTAGGAATGGCCCCAAAATATGTGATGGGTGCATGTAGGGAAAGGTCGCGACCTTTCCCTACATGGTCGCGTTTGAAAATACCTGTCAATTCTGCGGAATTGGCAGGTATCAATTGATTTTAATCCACAACTGAGGTGAATCGGAAAGAATTGATATGAGTGTGTAACAATCGAGGGGAGACCAACAAAAATCGCTGAGTCCGAGGCCTCTGGCCGAAGGACGATCGACCGTTTGCCTCTGGCCTAAAACGCTCAAAATCGGCGATTTCAGTTGATTCCGCCGGAGGCAAACGGTCTAAGCCCTGCGGCAGGATGCTGCGGGCTCCCCCAATTTGTTACACACTCAATTGATGCGATGCTTGATCAATCTCCCATCTCGGGGTGATTTGGATCAGAACCGAAGCCTAAACAAGGTTTCATTCGGTCCTATTCCTTGCCAGAGTTCTCAATATCATTCTTCTTGTCCTCTTTCTTCCACCACTTCGGCAAATCTACCGAATAGGTACCCACGAGCATGTGGTTGGTATTTGCAAGGTGGCCGAGCCTGAACTCTGGCTGGTAATAGTAGCAGATGTCTAGGTGCATGTTTTTCACAAACTCCCAATCCAAGCCCACGATGTTGCGCACACGCTGGAAGCCGCCTGCGTGGGCAGCGAAGCGCACCTGTGGCTCTGTGCTCAGGTGTGCATAGAGCCGCTTGGTGAGCTTACGCTCCACCTCGATTTTCACACGCATATTGTTGCGATCGGGAAATTGGCCGATTTCAGGCCAGCTTTGGAGGTAACGCTCACGCTGATACCGCGCTTTGACGCTGTAGGTGGTCTTCTTCATGAGCTTGTCTTTCCACTCCAAGCCTACGCCAAAGCGAAATTTGTCCCAACTGTAGGAGGTCGCATAGCGAAATTCGCCCGACGCCGAGAGGTGCTTGCCGATGTTGTAGCCAAGATTGATCGAGCTATAACCGCCTGAGAATGCCTGCAAATTTTGGTCACGCCGCAATTGGTAGGTGAGGGACAGGTCTAATCCTTTGGGCAAGTCTTGCTTGATTTGCACGGCAGCCCGCATCTGCAAATCGCTGGTCTGCCCCCACAAAAGCAATGGTAGCATCCATGCACAACAGCTCACCCAAAATCGAAGTCGTTTAGTCATCTCCACCACCATCTGCTACTGAGGATCCTATAGAGGGCGATTCGTTTTTGTCGGAGAAATAAAAGGCATTGATCTTGGCGACATCGCGCAAGAAGTCAATACGCACAAACTCGATGCGGTGTACCTCCAATCCTGTGCGGCCTTTGATATCGTCGATCATCTCCTTCCTTCGATCGGGATGGATCAGGTCGATGCGCTCATAGATGATCTCTTTGAAGTTCTCGTGCTTGAGTGCAAAGAATCCGCCATCCAAGACGTATGTCATGGCCATGAGGAGACCATTGGCGACAAGTAGCTCCACGTAGAAGCTGTCGAGCGAGGCCAATGCATTGATGATGCCCAATGTGACACTCACAAAAAAGAAGCCCATCTCCTTGATCGGGATCGTGACCGTGCGGTACCGCAAGATCGAGTAGATCGCAAAGAGCCCGAAGGCAAATCCCATCTTCAACTTGGCTGTGCTAAGCAGAAAACAGATGAGAAAGTTGATGATATTGAACAAGAAAAAGGTGAAAACGAAGTCTTTGTTTTTGTGGTTGCGGTAATAGATCACCCGCACGATCACAAAAATCACCGCTAGGTTAAACAGAAACCGGATTAAAAACTCCGTCAATCCCCCTACCTCGCCCAGCGGGCTCACCGATTTGGTCACCTTTTCGACCACATCTGCGATGGCATTCATTGAATCCGACTGCTCAAAAGTCTCCATTTATGCGTTGATAATTTTATTCACTTGATTGATTTTGGACTTGAAGGCATTGCTTTTGATGCCCGGCACGAGCATGGCAACCGCCAACGAGTACTTGCTGATGCGCAGCGGGGCGATGCGGCGCGCCGACATCGCCTTGATCACAGGACTCAGGCGCGACATGCGTGCCTGTTTGATCTCTGCAATCACCAATTGCGGGAACTGGATCGTGCCGTTTTCATCGATGAACTCCATCGAAAGGTCGATCGTGACGCGCTCCTCGGTTTCATGTGCCGCAAGCGTGATGCGCTTGTAATTGATCCAGGTCTTGCCGACCATATCAGTGCCATCGACCTCCAGTCTCTGCATGAGCTGCTTAGCTTCGGCAGACAGCTCCTTGTTGATCTCAGGCAACTTCACACGGTATTTGTCGGTGCGGGCACCTTTGATCTTCTTTTTGACCTCAAAAAACACGTCGCCTGTATCGACATATTGCCTGAAACGCAACTTTACGCGGTTGGGCTTGCCCATGTGGTGTTGGCGATACAGCAGATAGCTGTCTGTATCAAAGTAAAGCGAAACGTAATCAAACAGGCGCTTGCCTTCGATTTCCAACACACAATAGTGGGGCGCGATCTCGTCGAGGATATCTGAGAGTTCACGCAAATGAAAGACATACTTGGAATCCACGCGGTTCATGAGCTTGACCTTGTCGAGTCCCTTCAGCGAGATCGGTGATAGCGCTTGGAGGGCATCGGCATACAAGGGCTTTTCCAATGAAATGGGAGGATTCATTTGTAGATGACAAAGTCAGGTAAAACCGCCTTTTGCCTTGTCTCTTTGATCTCGGCGGCCTGCTCAAAATACCTTTGGTTGAAAAGGCAGGAATCGCACTTCGAATAAATCGCTAACCGATAGATACCTTTTTGCAGCCCTTTGAAACAATAATCGCCAGTAGGCGACGTGGTTTCACTGGCATCGACCCAGTCATTGTCACCATAGGACATATAGACTTTGAAGCCACCAGCATATCCGCTGTCATGAACGACACCCAAGGCATTCAGGTCAAGCCCAAAGACCTTGCCTTGAATACTGGCGAGACCACCTTTGCCAGGCTCCTTCTCACAAGACACCAACATGCTTGCCACCAAAAGAGGCCCGATCAGGACCAAATGCAAGGTGCTCAGCCAACTCCTACTTCCTTTCGGATACAACCAATTCATACGCTAACTTAATGAATCACGACCAACTTCTTCGTAGAACTGCCCAGCTGTAAAAAATATACTCCCGTTAACAATTCCTTCACATCTAAGGTAGCATTTCCCGTCCACTTTTCGGAATAGATTTTAGTCCCGAGCGCGTTCGTGACGATCAATTCACCTTTGTAGGGGCTGGAGGCAACGATTTCTACAGATTGACTTGCCGGGTTGGGGAAAACGGTGAGCTGCATCGGGACATCGCGTGCGTCGGTCGCGCCTACCGAACAATTGTATGCATTGAAGGTCGGTGTAGGCCGCGCCGCAAATGTGCCCGTCCCGTCGGGGCAGCGTCCCGTCGATACATTGGCGACTTGCGGGCCATAGACCACGCTGTCGAGCGTGAGGTTGCCGCCATCGCCGAGCAAGATTTCCTCACCTTGGCTAGAGAGCTTGAAATTGCAATGCAAGTAACTCGCGGTGCTGCTATCCTCATCGGCCCAGACAATCAGGAAACCGTGTGCTGGGATGACCGTGCCTGCGGGAAAGGCATATTTGCTGCGGTTGAGCAGATTGTCGGAGAGGTACAAGCCTGTGAGCGCCAAGCTGGAATTGGTGGTGTTGTAGAGTTCGATCCAATCCTCAAACTGGGTATTTTCATCGGTTTGGCCCGTCGTGTTCACAGCAAGAAACTCGTTGATGACCAGGTCGCCAGGCAGTGGGAGGTTGAGCGCAGCCTGCACAGTATGAAACTCGTGCTCGGCACGCGCGGGTGAAAATGCGCCAATGTTTGCGTTTTCAGCATAGACATAGTATTGCGCCTCGGCCGCCGTGAGCGTGAAGCTCGCGCCATAGAGGCCGTCGCCAGCGCCAGCGTCGCCATGGGCGCCATCGTCATACATGGGCACGCGCACAAACTTCACCGATTGGTCGAGGCGGTAACCCAAAAATACGCTGTCGGCTCCGCTCACTTGCGCGGTCACTGTGACGGCGCTGTTGAGTGCGGGTGACGCAGGGGTGGGTAAAGCGCTGCTGATCGTCGGCTGCGCGTAGCCAAACTGAGGCGTGCCTTGGAGGTAGCTGAGGCGTGCAGTCATGAGGCTGCTGATGCCGGGCACGGTATAGCTGCCATTGATCGCACCCGTGGTGAGGCTGTTTTGGAACTGCGTGTAGGTAAAGAATTTGTTGTTGTCACTGGCCACCGCTGTGTCGATCAAGCTCTGAAAGGCTGCTGCACTGCTTGCATAGGCACCGCTTGCGATCTTTTCATCAGTGATTGTGCGCATGTGGGCCAGGTACATCCGCAGATAGCGCGGAGTGGCCATCACGCTTTTGACCAGCGGCCAAAAGGGGTCGGTGGCGTGGATGTCGATGGGCAATTGCTCCAGTTGGGGCACCGTCAAGGAGGCAGTGCCCGATGCACCCACTCCGAGGAAGGGAAATCCGGCGAAGGACATGTTCAGGTCCCAAATGATGGGGTTGAAATGGCCTGTTTGGTCGCGGTAGAGGTAGTAGTTTTGGGTGAATACCCCCGAGTAGCTGTCCAGATTGACCATCACATCATTGAATGCGAGCATCCAAATCACTCGGTCCATGTCCATGTCGGCGCTCAGCGTGGGGGCATTGGTCGTGACCACATCGCAGAGATCCACGAGGTCATTCCAGCCATTGGTCGATTTTAACTCGTAGCGAGGGAAATAGCTCGTGCTGTCGCCTGTGAGGCTTTGCAAGTTGCTTTTGGTCAAGGGGCTAGGAATTGCGATCGGATTGCATTTGAAGAATGTACCCGCCGACGAATAAAAATGGTTGGAGCAAAATTCCTTGTTGATGTTCTCAGCATTGGAATACAATCCGAGGTAGTTGCCATTGACATAGACCTGGGCAAAATTCGCTTGCGGGCAATGCATGTAATTTTTCAGGATGTCGTATGCCAATACCTCCCGTACCAAAGAGGGATCGGCATACGCATTGCCCAGCTTCACTGTCGTATAGCCCTCATGCGCTTGGTTGATGAATTCGTCCAAGCTGATGTTGAGGGGATTTTTGACTTGGGTTGAATTGTAGGAGCTATTGCCCTTGTACTTCACACCCACGCTGTCATATTGGATGCCGTTGATTTTCACCCAATCGGCTAGGAGGTAGGTCTCTGCGCCTGCCTTTGCCGTGTCCATACGGTAGTCCCAATCTGCTTGACTGAATTGCAGCTCTATGCGTTGCAACTGCCCGTTGTTGTAAAACGTACTTTGGGCAAAAAGTGAAGCTGATATGCAGAAAATGGCCATTGCCAACAATGCACAGCACGGTCGCCAGATAGGCTGTTGTGTCTGGCTCATAGAAAGATCAATTTTTGTGTCGCGCGGGTGTTGTCGGCGCTCACGGTTTCTACAAAATACAAGCCAGCCTGCAAGCCCTCACGTGCTATGCGCAACGTTTGCGCGCCTGCGCCCGAGTACTGCTGCACCACACGTCCTTGTGCATCTAGAATGCGCAGCGACCAATCCCCGTCGAGGTCACTGAGGCGTATCGTCGCCGCATCAGCCGCTGGATTGGGATATATGGACAACTGTCCAGCAAAGGGTAGGTCGATGGCCACCGGCGGGCAGGCCACACAACTGGCGAAACAGACCGCTGGCAGCAATGTATCGACGAGCATCGGGGTGCTGCGATTGTTGTTGGTCGCGCAGGCACCGGGCACAAGCTCATCGACGCCCCAGACATTGCCATTGATATACTTGTATTGAATGGCCGTGACGGTGGTGTCTGCATAGCCGATGTATTCATATACCGTGCCGCCAAAGCTGTACATGCGCGTCGTCGCAGGATCCCAGTTTTGAAAACTACCCGCGATATGCACGCCTGTGGTAGGGACCGTGAGTCCTTGCACATCCACCAAAAAACGTGCACAATGCTGCCCAATTGGCGCATTTTTGGAAAACATCAAGGGTGCCAACACCATCGTATCGGCATCGAGACTGTCGATGTAGATCCAGCGGTTGTCGTTGAAGTTGTAACCTACGCGCGATACGATCGGTACAAACTCCACTTCATAAAATTGCACGCCATTCACAAACTTGTATTCATACTTGGTCATTGCGGGTATATCGACGACCAAGCTATAGATATTGGTGTCTCCCGGCTCTTGAAACATCTCGGTAGAGGCGGAGTTCCAGTCACCACCAGCATAGCCAGCCAGCGTCTGGAAATCACCTGTGATATGGATTCCAAAGGAACTTTTGACCAACCCAGACATATCGACCACAAACTTCACCTTTTTGGCCATCGCTGTGCCTACAGACAATGTGAGGAGCAATACGGTGAGCATACCGAGACGGCTGAGGGTGCGGAGAAAGTTTTTCATAAGATGCTATAAACTTGAGATTATCGAATCAGCGCGATTTTTTTGGTTGTGATCAATTGGTCTCCTTGGTGGATGCTCACAAAATACATCCCGTTGTGCAAGATGCTCAGATCGAGCTCCTCGGCATTGAGGGCGATCGAGACCCGCTTCCCTTGGGCATCGGCGACCGAAACCACAAATGCCTCTCCTGTGAGGTCGGGGTGGCTGATGCGCAATGTGCCATTACTGGGATTGGGATAGACAGTCCAGTCATTGGCGAGTCCCAGATCGATGCCGACCAGTGTCACCACCCGCGGCAGAGATGCCACGGAGTTACAGCCATTGCTGGCTGTCGTCACGACGGTGTAGCTCCCGCTCTGCGTCGGCACATAAAAGTTGTCGGTCGCTCCGGGGATAGCCACACCGTTGAAAAACCATTGGTAGGCGGTCGCCGTCGAGGCATGCAACGTGTCTTGGGCAAAGGTGATCGTGGGGCGAGGTGGGCCTACGACTGTCACTTGGACGGTGTGGGAAGAGGAGCAACCCCCATCGCTGGTCACCGTCACATGATAGACGCTCGTGATGCTAGGCGTGACAATCGGATTTTGCAGGGTTGAGCTAAATCCCGACGGATTGGATGACCAAGTGTAGGTATAGTTGCTGCCACCGCCAGGGATGAGGTCTAGTTGCACACTGTCGAGCGGACAGACGCTGTCGATCAATGCGGTGACGAGGGCTGTCGGCGGGGTGCCGCCATTGATGTAACAATCAGTGTAGCGAAATGCCTGCGAGCAGCTGCCGTTCAACTGCCTGGTCCAGAGGGTCGTACCCGTCGGGCCAATCTCGTAGATCGTGCCAAGCATCGCCATGCAGATGAGTGTATTGCCATTGGGGAGCTGTTGCGAGTTGCCCATATTGCTGTTCCAGCCATTGAGCGCTCTGCGATCGCTATAGGTCGTCGGGCCATAGGCTGGCCCAGGGTTGAGGGTGTACAGATAGCCATTTACCGGGGGCTCAAATTGGATGATCGAGCTCTGGGTCATCGTCGTCCAGTCATTGTTGAATGCCACTAGGCGGCCTGCATTGGGGCAATCTTGGGGGATCCAGTGTGCGTCGTGCAACACCTCAAAGACGCTGGGACCTCCGCCGGCTTGGTAGGCGGCTGGGTTGCCCCAGCGGTACAGGAAATCGCCTCCCTTGCCGGAGTTGCCACCTGCATGGCTGGCGGCCTCGGCAGTGGTCGTGCTGTGGTCGATCACATAAACCTCATTGAGGTTGTGGGTGCTCAGTACGATCTGGTCCAGAGCTTCGTTGTAGTCGATGCCGTTCATGTGGATCCAGTCTTCAGAAGTTGCATAGTTCACATTCAACCGCTCTGGATGCGCCACGATCGACGTTTCATAGTTCGCTTTGGCGGGATTGGCATTTTGCACAAGGTGATCCCAGAGATGCCATTCCCAGACGACATTTTGGGTATTGAGGCCAGTCGGTTCCAGCTCCATCACTTTTTCTGAGTGAATCTCATACGATTGTGTGCAGCCTGCGGCGATGACTTCTGCAACAGTCTTGACCTCGTAGCTGATCACGAGTACGTTTCCATTGGGCAGCACGCAGTGGTCGTGGTGGAGGATATAGGTATTGGAAGAATGCGTATAGTCCCAGAGCACAGTCCCGTTCCAATCTACTTTTTGGATGCGCCCGTGCACGCCACCGCCTTGAAAGAAAGAATTGTTGGTTTGGACGCTGCGGCACAAGATCTTTCCCGGCAGCAGGTAGGTGCTATAGCCAGTCTGCGCATTGCCCAGATTCCATGTGTGAAACACGGTATTGGTTGTATCCACAAGGTAGGCGCGATTGCTGCCGTTTTCGCTGTACAAAGTGTACTTGCCCCACTGCTGTGCCTTGAGTGACCCTAGGCACAGCAGGAGGAGTAGAAGGAGGGAGAGCGATCGAGACATTTTCATGCGTGACATTCCATTCATATTTTAAGTTTACCTCAATGAAAGATGAACTTAATGCAAAGTCGGCAACAAAAACGTAATCGCGGCGACAAACTATCGAAGACGTAAGATTTGAGGGGGCCATACCCCAAAAGCGTCTTGTTACCGACAATCTTACTGACCGCAACCCACTAGCGAGTGAGCATCACCTTTTGGGTGCCCACGTGCTGTGTACCGACATAAATGGATACGAAATAGAGTCCAGGTTGCAGGGTGCTCATGTCGAGTACCTGCGCATTTGCGCCGATGAGGACCCGTTTGCCGCAAGCATCTGCGATTGTGACGACAAATTCGCTTGCTGCGGGAGAAACGATCCGCAAGGCACCTCTGGTAGGATTGGGATAGACCATCCATCCAGCGCCCAATCCCATATCGATCGCGACGATTGTGACTGTGATCGGGGAGGATGCCGCCGATTCGCAGCCCGCTGAGTTGGTGGTGACCACCGAGTAGTTGCCACTTTGTGTCGGGACGTAAGTGCTACTTGTTGCTCCTGGAATGAGGTTGCCGTTCATATACCACTGGTAGCTCGCCCCGACAGATGCAAATAGCGTGTCCCCGCTTTGGGTGATTGATGGCGTGATAGGTGACACGACTGTGATGCTTACAGAGGTTGCCGCGATGCAACCGCCGCTGGTCACAGTGACGGTATAGGTCGTGGAAACCGTAGGATTCACCACTGGATTTTGCGCGGTAGAGCTGAATCCTGCCGGGCTAGATGCCCAATTGTAGGTATAGTTGGTGCCGCCACCCGGTGTGAGGTTGAGCGTGACCGCATCACCAGCGCAGATGCTGTCGGTGGAGGCGCTCACGAGGGCAGTCGGCTCTGTACCGCCGTTGAGGTAGCACTCAGAATAGCGGTGCGCCTGTGGCACGAAACCGCCATTGATCTGCTTGGTCCAGATGACCGTGCCGCTCGCATCGATCTCATAGATCGTGCCCAGGGTCGCCATGCAAATCTGTGTATTGCCATTGGGATACTGCTCAGAGTTGCTCATGTTGGTAGCGTGGCCATTGGTGGATTGGCGGGTGGAATAGCTGCTCGGCAGGTAAGCAGGGCCAGGATTCAGGTCATAATTGTAGCCATTGCGTGGCGGATCGACGTAATCGATGCAGCTCTGCTGTGTCGATATGCCGTCGTTGTTGAACCCGACAATGCGCCCCGCATTGGGAGAGCCGACGGGGATCCAGTGCGCGTCGTGTACGACTTTCAAGATCTTGTTGGCGGCCGTGCCTGCCGAATAGACTTGTGGGTTGCCCCAGCGGTAGAGGAAGTCGCCGCCCTTACCAGCAAGGCCACCCGCGTGGCTGGCCGCCTCGGCGGTGGTCGTGCTATGGTCGATGATATAGATTTCGCTCAGGTTGTGTGAACTCACCACGATCTGATCGAGTGCCGCATTGTAATCGATCCCGTTCATGTGGATCCAGTCTTTTTGGATACTGTAATTCACATTCAGCAACTCAGGGTGCGCCGAGATCGACGTCTGGTAGTTCGCTTTGTTGGCATCGACGTTTTGCACGAGGTGGTCCCAGAGGTGCCATTCCCAGACGATATTGCCCGTGGTCGCACCGGTCGGTTGCACCTCGATGATCTTCTCAGATTGCACGATGAGCGATTGGGTGCAGCCAGCTGCCGACACCTCGGCCGCCGACTTATTTTCATAGGCAATGAAGAGCACATTGCCATTGGGCAGCACATGGTGGTCGTGGTGCAGCATGTAAGTGGATGCCGAGTGCGTCCAATCCCAGGTCACCGTGCCAGCGTAATCGACCTTTTGGCAGCGACCAGTGAGTCCACCACCATTGTAGGCGGCATTGGTCACCTTCACTGTACGCACGATGGTGCCGCCAGGCTCCATGTAAGTGCTATATCCCGTGCCAGCGTTGGTCATCGTCCATGTATGATAGACATTGCCGGTTGTGTCCAGCAAATAGACATTGTTGCTGTTGCTCACACTGTACAGGACATAGCCGGGCCACTGCTGCGCAAAGGCCACACTGGACAAGGCAAGAAAAAGGGTATGCAACAATATTTTACGCATCTGACCGATCTTTAACATAAGGTTACCTAATTATCACTCCAAGGTAAATGGAATCTGCTTGGGCAGCAAACTAAAGTCGGTCAACATTGAGAATTCTGAGGTTAAATGCTTGAAGCCGATCGTACACCGCGCGCGTCCCGCAGCTCTTCACAGCATCTCGGGGCGGTACTCAAAGTGCATCGTGTCGTAATGGTACCACTTGCCGCCCCAGACAAAGCCATGCTTTTCAAAGACGCGCACGATCTCCATGGGAATTTGATTGCGATAGACCAATGGCTTGCCAGCCTTGAATTCTGGCGCCCATCGCCAATAGTCAGCATACTTCACATTGATATCGATGGCCATCCCAAAACTATGGGCGCTCAGGCGATCGGTTCCAGCAATCACCCGCCAATTGAAGGTGCCACCGGGCGTGGTGAGGTATTTGCGCAGTGCTGGCATTTGTGCCAATTCCTGCACCACCGCTGCCAATACCTTGTCCACACCATTGACCTTGGTGATGCGCAAGCTAGCCTCGCCTTCCAGCCAATGTGTCGTTACCAATTGGCTACCAGCCTGTTGTGCATTGCTGCCATACATTTTTTTGAAAAAGGCCTCGTTGCGGATGCGTCCCGGGTCATAGTTTTCTCTGAAGATCACACTGTCGAGCGGATAGGCAAAAGTGAACATGTCTTGCAAGTCGGGATCGGACTCTAGCACGGCAAAATCCTTGTCGCCTTTGCCATCGTCCCAAAGCATTTTGGTGCCGTCTTTCCAGACGATAAAATTGCCCTCTGCCCGCGACAGCCATTCGGGGTAGGCCTCGACCAGCCGTTGCATATTGCGGTCGGTTGTCGGCGTATCCAAATCGCTCGTCGCGATTGCATGCAGGGAGGGAGGTGGCGTCTCGGAAACTGTTTGCCGTTGGCAAGTCAAGAGTGCGCAGCATAGCAATAGCATCATCTTGGGCCAAGCAGGCAACAGCCATCTGTCAGCAGGTCCCCTCAAAAGTGAATTGTATCGGCGCGCTAGAAACACGATGACCTGCCCTCAGAGATTGATTTTGACAATTTTCCTATGGACCACATGGTCACCTGCGACCAGGCGCAAGAGGTAGGTGCCGCTCGGTAAATCGCCGACCGCATCGTCGAGTGCGATGCGGTAGTGGCCCGCGACCATTTTGCCCACGTAGCGGCTATAGAGTTGTTCGCCTCGCAGGTCCAGCAATTGCAATTGCACAGATGCATCCTTGGGCAGGTCAAAGGTCACTTCCAGCGCCTGATCAAAAGGGTTGGGCCAAGTGCTCAGATGTGCTTTTGCATCAGGATAGCCAGGCTCGGCGGAAATCGTGAGGTCCTTGATGATCGCAAACTCATCCATCACCTGCCCCGAGGAGGCATAATATTTTCCGACCAAGGTATCGTTATGGACATCGATGATCAAGGAGCCGACACAGGTGTCGCAACCCCAACCATAATACATCAAGGGATGGTTGAGCGCAGGGAAATTTGTAATGCTCCCACTGTTGCCGACGACCGCATAGATCGTGCCTTGGTTGGGGTTGTTGCCGCTGAGGCTCTTGCGGTAGGGGGTGCCGGCGGCAAGGCTGCCGCTGCCATGATCGACCTCAAAGACAGGATTGTACATGAACGAATAATCGTAAAATCCATGCATGAGCCGGCTGCGCTCATAGACATGGCTATGTCCGCACAAGATGACATCGACGCCATTGGCCTCCAAAAGTGGCGCAAAATTGGTGCGCATCGAGATCATGTAGGTCTCCCAAAAATTGTCGCTGTTGTGTGAGCCTCGGCTATGGGGTGGTTGGTGGAAATAGACAATTTTCCAGGGTTGTTGAGTGGCTTGCAAGTCGGCGACGACCCATTGTGCCATCGGCGAATTGGGTGCGGTGACCCATGTGCTCAACTCACTGTTGAGCGAGACAAAATGCACATTGCCATAGTCAAATGAATAGAACATCTCGCCGCCCGATGGCAAGCCCCCGGCCTCGCCTTGGTGCGGCACCTCCACGATGCTGTAATAGGGGCCAAAGTGGGTCGCAGGCAGCCCGTTTTGGTTCACGGACTGATAATCATGGTTGCCAGGTGTGGGCCAAAAGGGTTGAAACGCAAAGATGGAATCGTAGATGTCAAAGACATTGGTTTGGTATTGTGCATCGGTGCCAGCATCATACGCATTGTCGCCCATCCATAGCCACACGTCTGCCTCGCGCTCGGCTTTGGCATAGCGCGCATAGGAATCGCGCACCCAGCGCTCGGGGGCATTGTTTCGCCCAAAATCCCCTATGGACCAAATCTTGATAGGCCCAGTGCTCCCCGGCACCACATTGGTGCGAAAGTGGTGGCTGCTGTCAAAGCCCTCCATCACCACCGTCGTATCGCCGACCGCATAATAATATGTGGTGTAAGGCGACAAACCCGAGATGCGCACCGTGTGGTCATAGGCCAATGTGGGGTTGTCAAGCACTTGGTTGAGCTGTGTCGGGCTGCTGCCATACCAGACGCGTGCATTGGTCAGCGAATCTGTGCGCCACTTGATCGTCATTGCATCGTGGGTGCCATTTTGCAAATATGTGCCACGCACGATGGCCTGTGCGCCCAGCCAAGCGCCGCTCATGGCCATGAAAACAAGCAAAAACAATAAGCGTAGGTATTTCTTCATGCGGATCATAAGCGGGTCATAAACAGTGCCATCGTCATCGATAGGCCCAATGCAAAGCCCGAAACGACATCAAGTGCGGAGCTTCCCAAATCAGCGTTGCCTGCCAAAGCGGGAAAAGGACCCTTGAAGTGTGTGATACATTTCATTCTTGGAAAATTAGGCATTTCCCTTGTATTTCCGCAACCAATCGACGACCTGCGGAAAGTGGTCCCTAGGGGCGTCGGGATGCGTGAGCATGTCAATGTGGCCATAGTCGTGCAGGAACCCGTTTCTTTTGCCCAAAACGACCACTTCCTTCGTTTGGTGGATGCCCGTCTCCGCCGCCAATAAGGCCACATCGGTTGGGTGGCCCAATACATGATCTTGCTCACCTGCTAGATACAAGGTCGGCGGCAACTGCAGCCGCGCCAGCGCGGCGCGGTAGTCAAAACCATCTTCCCAATGCCGCCATTGGTCTCCCTCCCTCACCCAGGCATCGGTCTCCTGGTAATCGCGCGTCGTGATATTGTCGCTGCCCATGCGGTAATGCACGGCATTTAAGAAGCCATGCCGCCTCACCGAGCGGCGGCCGACCAGATTCCAGCCGAGATTGATCATCCAGAAATACCGCAAGCCCCGCACCGAGATATGGCGTTTGGAGCCAAAAAACACCATCCCAGGGATGTCGAGTTGCAGGCCCGTGCGCGCCAGAAAGGCCAGCACATTCACCCCCGCCCAAGAGTGTGTGCCCACATACATGCGCGCACTCCCCTTGTAGCGCGTGAGCCAGCCAAAAATGGCAGGATATTCATCGGCCAAAGCCTCCGCCTGTCCCCATGTCGAGGCACCGCTGATCGCGGGCGTGCTCAAGCCACGCCCCCTCAGGTCGGGCACATAGACATCAAACCCTTGCTGCGCCATCCACGGCGCAAAACCCTTGCCTGAATCCGAATAAAAGATCTTCCCATTCTCAATCGACCCATGGAGCAGCAACAAGGCTGGGTGCCCCGCATCAGTATAAAAACGACGGATGTGCAATTGCTCACCCTCCCCAAACGGAATAAAAATGGACTCGACATTCATAGCAACCTGCATAGCAGCCGCGAAATTGCGGAGACGAAGGGGAGAATGCAAGGGGTTCTATTGTGTAGAAATGAGTGATTCGCAATGGAAACTGTTTGCCAACCTTGATTGCTTCATGAGGCCGCAGCTGTGAAGGGAAAACTAAGCGTTGTCAGCGGCTATGGAGCTACGGGATGGTGGCATAACGTGATGTGGAAGCTACAATTTTGTCAATTTATAGGATTATTTCAAACATCATTTCGGATGCATTTAGTGCTAGCTTTGTCATGGTTGATGTTGCCGTAGAATCTTGATTGCCATTTGAATGCCGCATTGATCTTGTTTATTTCGAAAGCACGGCGTCCTTTATACCCTCGTATGATCCTTGATAGTTTATCCTTCAAGATGAAGTTTATCCTGGCTGTGATGCTGCATGGGTTGTTTGTATATACCGGTTGTAGAGATGCGATGAATCGCATTTACAGCGGTTAATCATCGCCCGTCCATGTTGGCAATTTTGCCCGTGGCTACTCACATTCAAGCCCTTCGGGCTGGTTGGGCATGATATGCAAGCCCGAAGGGCTTGAATGTCAGTAGCTGTGGGTGAAACCCACGGCCTGTGTAATGATGTATAGGTCCCAACCCCGAAGTGGGTTGAACAATTTGTGGACGTTGATTAGAACAAATATTTTTCATCGTATTGAATTCCGTTTTCGATCAACAATCGTTTGAATTCGTCTTTGCTACTTTCCTGCTTGTGGTGTTCTTTTTGGTTTTTGACATATTGGATGAGCTTTTCTTTTTCCCGTATGTTGTAGGTGAAGGCACCATAGCCTTCCTGCCAACCTTTGAAAATTGGGAACTTGCCAGATTCCTTCATCCACAAGCTTGTGGCAACCTTGATATCCTTCACATAATCGGCCAATGCAATCGATGGGTGCAGGTCGCTGAAAATGTGGATGTGGTTTTCAACACCATTGACGCGATATAGTTTGCATTGTTTTTTTTCAACGATTCCCCAAATATACTTGTACAATTCGACGCAATGCGTCTCGGATAGCGTTGGTTCCCAATGTTTGGTACCGAATACGATCTGATAGTAAATTTGCTTGAAGCTACTCATATTTTTTCAATGACGGAATGGATTTTACCTTAATAAACTGATGGCAGAAACTTGATTCTAATTTAAATTCTACAATCGTCGGAATCACATTCAAGCCCTTAGGGCTTGGACTGTTGTGGGTGGTTCGCAACCACGGGCGCTGCCCGTGGCTACTCACATTCAAGCCCTTCGGGCTTCATGGTGCGTTTTGCACTTACCCGGAGGGCTTGAATTTCGGTATCGCTGGGTGGCTTTCGGTTTGCGCATAAGCTTACCCCCATCTTCATTTGAGCAGAATTGTCACATCCCAACATTCATCTCCCTCAACGCAGCACTGCTACTTGCTTCACTACAGTCCCACTACCCGTGCGGATTTGAAGGAAGTATGTCCCCGCAGCGAGGTCATCGACGGGGATGTCCATGTGCGCGGCGCTGACGATGCCCCAATCGATTGTCTTGATGACGGTGCCCATGAGGTCGCAAAGCACAAGTTGCACAGGCTCCTCATGGTCGAGTTGCGCGGCGATCTGCAAGACCGAAGCAGCTGGATTGGGATAGACTTGGAAACCCTTTTCAATGGCATCGTCGATCCCGGTGATGCTCACCGACAGCGACTCGCAGGCCACATCGACCCCGCAGGCATTGGTTGCCGTGAGGCAGACCGTGTAGTTGCCAGTATTGACATAGGCATGCACTGGATTGAGTTGGGCAGAGTTGCTGCCATCGCCAAAGTCCCAGCTCCAAGACACGCCAAGGCCGGTGCTCTGGTTGGAGAAACTGGCGGTGAGGAGATTGGTGGTGAGTGAGAATGTCGCAACAGGGGCCGCACAGGTGAGCGTGAGCCAGTACCATGAGCTGTCCATGCCGCAGGCATTGTAGGTGCGCAGGTGTACCAAGTAGTTGCCAGCGGCGGTATAGGTATGCGACGGATTTTGAGCGGTCGAAAACGTGCTGTCTCCAAAATTCCATTCCCAAGCGTTTGCGCCGCCCGTGGACCAATCCATATAGGAGACGGTGAGATTGCTGGTGGTAGAGCTGAAGGAGGCTGTAGGAGCGGGGCAGGTGACCGTGACGGTGCTGCAAATCGAGTCGATGCCGCAAGTGCTGATGCTCCAGTGACAGACTTGGTAGCTACCCGCGTTGGTGTAGGTATGCAAGGGGTTGCGCAGGTTGGAAACTGTGCCATCGCCAAATCTCCAATACCATGTCGTGGGATTGTGCAGGCTCTGATCTGTAAATTGCACCACTAGATTGGTATGCGTGTGGCTGAATTGCGATTCTGGTGACTGCCCGAGTGCGATGGCTGTATCAGCTGCGCAATTTCGCGTCCAGCCATACAATGTATCGTGCAAAGTCACGACGTAGCTGCCTGCTGCATTGTAATAGTGGATCGTGTCTAGCATGGTCGCAAGGCGCTGATCGCTGCTGCCGTCGCCAAAATTCCAAGTGGCACTATGTCCTACTGCATTCAAAAAGGCCGCAACATTGTACATGCGGTGGTGCAAGATAGGAGAGGAGGTGTTGACGAAGCCGACATTGCCAGCGGCTGAGATGCAAGCTGGATTGGAGGTAAAGTTGGCGCTGATGTGAAACGAGACGACTGGGTCGAGCAGCATATCGCAATTGAGCGGTACCGCGGCTACATTTACCTCGTAGCTATGGCGCCACAAACCAGAGAATTGTGCGCTCGCAAGCCACTCATTTGCACCGTCTTGGGTCAGGTAATCGTTCACGACGATGCCCATCGGATTACTCGAATTGTTGCGCACGACCACTACATAGGCACCAGTGAGCAAAACCGGGCTGGAGAATGTGGCGACTTTTTCCAAGGCCTCAAGCGATCCCCCGTAGAAATTGGTATCGACGACGACGGTGGCAGTGCGCAGCGGTGCACCCAAGGGCAATGAATCTGGACGCGCATTGTAAATCTCGACGACGATATTGCTGGCTGGGCCACCTGCAGTGTTGAGCTTGTAGGCGTGGAAGCGGAGCTTGCTTACGCTGATCGGCTGTGGGGCGTCATAGTATTGGCCAAAGGCAGCTGCACTGTTGGCGCCATTCATATTGAGTACACGCAGGCCATTGCTTTTGTTGCGTGCGTAGGCTAGTGTATCGGCGCCACAGGCCACGGTTTGAATGCCATTCGGTTGTGGGGACTGTAGTCCCAGGCTGCCGATCATGGCGGCATCGTTGATGATATGCGCATTCTCCACATACCTCACCTGCTGTTGTGCAAATGAGTGACCTGCGAGCAAGGCTGCAAACATCACCAATAGAACCGAAATCTTTCTCATACCAAAAACCAATCTACCAACGTGACAAAGCTATGGGAAGAGATTCTGAAATGCAAGAAAAAGGATAGAAATCAATATTTTCTTACATGATGACTCTTGGGAAACCTATATTCTGGCGAATAGAGGGAGTTTTGGTAGGTATTTGCGTGTTCACGCTGGATGTTAGAAATCTGTGGTTCTTGCAGGGCAGTCTACCCTTAATGATTACCGTGGCCAGACAAAATTTTCCAATTCCAACTGTCGTTCACCTTCAAATCTGGCTTGACCTAGGTTTTTCATGCCTTTACCTGTGCGGGCCACCATGAGACTCTCATATTGGCGGCCTTCCAATGCATCACGCAGGCTGATCGTGGGCACATCGTTGTGCCTGCTCTGGCAATACACTTTGTCGAGCAAGGGGCGCACATCCTCATATTTGAAAACGGCGACATTGTAATCGGGGGCTTGGCTGTCACGATCGGTCCAAAGCAGCCTGAGGTAACGTATTTGTTGGCTGGCTGTACCCAGGGTTTTGTCAAAGCGCTCATCGACGATGATTTCCACGACTTGGGTATAGCGTTCCAATGCTGCCTCGCTTGGATTCCACCAAGACATGCTGTGCGCAATGCTGGTGTCGCGGGCTTGCCTAGCCACCACCTCCAAGAGGTCGCCATAGTGCAGTGGAGTCTGGAAATCGTGGGCGGCAAAGGCCGGCAATGCCCCGTGTTTGAGTCCTTGCAAGAGCAGTTGAGCGATGCCTTGGCACCGTGGCAACTGATCGAGGACGCCCAATGACTTGCCGCTTGCTTGGGTTTGATGGGCAAACAGGTCGCTAGGGAGGGTAGCTTTCGCCAAGGAGGCATTGGCTTTTTCGCCCAGGTCGATCCGCAAAATGCGCGTGTATTGGGTGAATGCACGGCGCGGATCGACGGGGGCGCGGCCCAAGGAAACCTGATGGTCAATTTTGAGCAGGTCTTTGTGGGGATTGTCGCAGGCCATCACGACATCGTTGAATCGGATGTGGAATCCGCTGCTGTGCTGTGAGAAATCGTCGATGAGCAAAAAGAAGACATCGCCCTTGCGGGCGGGCACACCGAGCGAGTAGGGGCTGTCGCTCGCTGCGGCTGAGTGGGCATCCCCACGCTCGCCCATGCCCGTGGCGCCCTGTGGGCCGCAGCCGATGGCATAGTTGCAAGCCAACTTGCGCTCTGTCCCCATCAGGTCGGGGCAGGCGCTGGGATCTTTGGGATTGCCTTGCAACAAGACCCAATCAAAATCATCCAACCCATTGTCGGGCAGGATGTCAAAGCTCAACAGACCATCTTTTTGCGCCATGAAGCGATACCAAGTCGCGTTGTGGGGCCGCTCAACACAGCTACCTGGCACGGTTTCCAAAGCCTGTGGCGCTGCGACGCCATAGTAGAGGAAATTTTCATGGTAGCTTGGGCCGCAGATGTCGTGCACGTCTGCGCAGGGGCCTTGTTTTTGGGGGGAAATGCAGGTTGCTTTGCTTTTGGTCTGCCAGAGGGCGGTCCAAATGCTGTTTCGCGACAGCACGTCGCGCTTGAAAACCACCGTGATGCAGGCTTGCTGACCCTGCAAGATCCTGCTGCCGCTGCGCTTGCCCAGGGTACCTAGGAGTGGCGCACCGATGCTGGCACCGTCATAGACGGTGATGAAATCGTCTTGTTCCTCGCCGGGCTGCAAGCATTCCACCAAATTAAAATCGAGGCTGATGCAACCCGCGCTGTCGGGGCAGATCGTATAAATATAGATGCGGTCGCGCTGATCGGTGGCCGTCTCATGGTCATAGTAGAGCATGCCAGCGCGGGTAGCGGAGCTGCCGTCGATCACAGGCAGTTGTGCACCGAGCTGCAGGTACAGCAGAATGCCGAGCAGCAGAAATGGAATCCGCTTCGAGAAAATTGATGTCGTGATCGCCTTTCGTCCATTAGGAACCATCTCCCCGCAGGCCGTGCGCAGATCATGCGGCTGCCCCACCGCTGACCCCATTGCCTGCACGTGCATCACATCCGTTGCGATGGTCTTGGCCTTACTGGCCCGCATGCGATATTGCTGCCCACAATTGCTCAAAAGCAGGGTCACTGGGTGAGTATCTTAAATTCTACACGACGATTGACCTGCTGGTTTTCAGGGGTCGTATTGGGGAGCTGGGGTTTGGTTTCACCGAGGCCCACAGACTTGAGCCTGGTTTCGCCGATGCCATTTTTGATCAAATAGGCCCTCACTGCGGCCGAGCGGCGCCTGCTCAGGTCGAGATTGTTCAGTTCGGTGCCCACGTCGTCGGTGTGGCCGGCGACCTCGATGGTCATGGTCGCATTGTCTTTGAGCAAGTCGATGAGGCGCTTGAGCTCCTTGGTCGATTGGGTGCGCAGGTCGGCCTTGCCGGTGTCAAAAAAGAGATTGTTGAGGCGGGCGATGCTGCCGGTCTCCAAGGGCACGAGCTTGAGGTCGCGCTTGACCTCTTGATAGGCGGTGAGCTTACGCAGATCAATGTTTTCACTCACGGGAAAAAAGCCTTTGGACTCCGCCAAGAAACCATATTCCTCGCCTGCTGGCAAGACGATGGAATAGTAGCCGTCGCGCGGATCTGAGTAGGCGATGCCGAGTTCCTTGCCCGTGGTCAGTGATTCGTAGAGAATCTTGCCCGCGATCGGTTCATTGGTCTTGGCATTGAGCACATGGCCCGTCACGAGCACGACAGGTTTGGGACGCACGCTCAGCGGCAGGGGCGCCCTGAAGATGTCGGCACGGCCCAGACCATCGGCATAAGAGACAAAGTAGGCATAGTCACCCTTGGCGGAGATGGAGTAATAGGCGTCCCAGGCAGGTGTATTGAGCAGGGGGCCGAGGTTTTGGGGAGTGCTCCAATTGGTCCATGTGCTGTCTTGGCGGCGGGTGACAAACATGTCTTTGCTCCCGTAGCCCACGAGGCCATTGGTTGAGAAATAAAGGGTGGATTCGTCGGCTGCCATAAAGGGGGTCGATTCGCCGCCCGCAGTGTTGATCGCATCGCCCATGTGGGTCGGTTCTGTCCAGGAGCCATCGGGGCGCAGGAAGGAGACATAAAGATCTTTGCCGCCCCGACTGTCGTTGCGTTGCACCGTCATGATGATCACTTTGCCCGAGGCGCTCAGGGCATATTCTCCATAGGGATTGTTGTTGTAGAAATTTGTGACCTCACAGCCAAGGGGCTGCTCCCAGGTGCCACCGTTTTTGCGTGCTGTGGAGATGCCTTTTTCCATGGTGCCATTGGGCAGGTATTTGTTGAGCAGCAGAAGGGTATGGCCATCGGGCGTGATGGAGGTCGCTGCATTGTTGTCTGCATTGTTGAGGGGGGCGCCCATATTCACGCTCATCCCCAAGGAATTGTCGGGCTTGATCTCGGCCATCCAAATGTCTTGCATTTCGGGGTTTCCTATGTTGCCAGGGTGCCCTTGGCGGGTATAGTACAAGGTCTTGCCATCGGGGGAGATCACGGGCAGCAATTCATCAAACTCAGAGTTGATATTGGCACCCAGGTTTTCACGCTTACCATCGGTGAGTATGCCAGGGGCGAGGTTGATCACTGCTTTGATCGTGTCGGTGCCGTCTGAGAGGCCGATCGCATCAATGTTTTCAAAACCTGCCACGGCATCCGTTTTCAAGACGACCATGACAGCATTGCATTCATAGTCTGTGAGCGGCACAAAGATATTGTTCATGCGACCAGGTGTTGCGGCGGGGCCTGGGCTGGGATTGGTGTACACCACGTGTACCGCGCCCCGGGTATCAAACAAGATGACTTTGATGATCGCTCCTGCACCAAAACACTCTGAAATGGCCACCTGCTGCACCTGTTGGGGAATGTCGTAGGCGACTTTGATATACTCCTCTCTGGTCGATGAGGCGTCGCTCGGCGACCATGCGCATTCGAAGCTCTTGGTATTGGTATTGGGATTGCAACTCGGGATGCCCAGCGCTTGCCTTGCAGCATATTGGCCAGGGAACCCGGCATCGCTGTATTCCGTGGAATATTCCAGCACCCTGTCGGCCCACTGCACCGTTTGTGCATCGGCTATATTCCAGCAAAAGGCGATTGCCACGCAACCCAACATCCAGCCTTTCAACGATTTTACAAACATATTCGTCAACTTATCATTGAGACCAATCCAGGAGCGTCACAGTGTCTGCGATCAAGCCGAGACTGCCGCCCCATTCATCAAGAATGCAACAATGCAATTTGGATACCGAAACTGAGAATTCCATCAAAAAAACACGATCGTTGCGCCATTTCCATATTCCATCGGCTCGGCCAATGCATAGCGCTTTACAAACTTGTAGCCCTTGAGGCGGTTGTGAATCTCCTTTTTGAGCGTGCCATTGCCGATGCCGTGGATGAAGACCATCGTGTCCAAATGGTAGGCTTGGGCGTCTGTAATGGCCTTTTCAAAGGCCTCCAGTTGCAGACGCAGCATCGTGTGGCTGTCGATGTTCATCGGGTTGGGGTGGATCTTGTGCAGGTGCAGATCGACCACTTTGGGCGGCTGCGCTGGTTTCTGACTCACGATGCGCACGTCGGCCATCGTCTCGTTGAGGTCGGGTGCTACGATTTTTTCTTCCAAGATAAATTCCCAGCCCTCTACATTCAACTCGGGAATGCGCATCGGGTCCTTGATCAGGATGTCTGTTTTGACATTGATCTCCAGGGTGAGCGGGGGAATGGGCCGTGGGTGCTCGATGCGGGGAAATTGCAGCACTTGTAGGTAGATCGCCCGCGCCATGTGAAAGTCTTGGGGCGTCTGCCTCCCAATGTAGTGGTTCTCACGTGGATTGAGCGTGCCTGCATTGTAGCTCACAAACTTGTTGCCGACCTTGATGTACATCGCAAAGAGCAGCTCATTGCGGCCTTGGTTCACGAGCCAAAACTCATAGTCCATGTCGGCATTTTTGTAGGCCACAAACGATGCCGGCAGGTC
The DNA here is from genome assembly GCA_031415375.1 of Bacteroidota bacterium. Lineage (GTDB taxonomy): Bacteria > Bacteroidota > Bacteroidia > J057 > JADKCL01 > JADKCL01. The sequence goes on from JANORP010000309.1 coordinate 22,476, forward strand.
GGGCGCCGGACTCATGCTCGGGCCCACGCCTTTTTGTTTGGGCTTCTCCGCCTCCTCTTCGCCTTCGCGGAGGAGCACGTTTTCGGCGGCGTTGATCTTGACGACCTCGCCCAGGCCGACTTCCATTTCATAGAAATCGTCGATGAGCACCTCCAACTTGGTGGGGCTGATGAGCCTGAGCACCACGCCCTCGCCCTTGGCATGGAGCAATCTTACTTTTTCGCCTACCTTGAAATTCTCTTTCATAATCATATACCCGAGGATCGCGCCCAACAGATGTCCTTTTCCGCACAGCAGGCCCAGGCAGGGCAAAAATAAGCTACAATTGATCGGCTGCAAGTATTCCCGTGAAATAGGCTTGTAAATCCCAAACTGGCAAGTGTACTTGTAGGCATGGTTCGTTTACCTAGCCCGGATGTACTTCGCAATTTGCTGTTTGCACTGCTCTGCGGTTGGGCGATCGTCTTTGGGCTGAGCCGCAGTTGGGAGCGGATGAAAAACGCTGGATATACGGGTCATGCCTTTCATGGCATGGTAAGCTTGTACAGCTACGATTGCCCGTTTGTTCTCTTCGATCGAGATGGTTGTTGGGAATATGTGGACTCTTTAGAAGAAGCGACCGCCGCTTGGTTTTTGAAGCCAGACAGTCTGTTTTTTCAGTATCCTTTTTCCGACCATCCGGTTGCGAACGACTCCAATGTGAAACACTGGACGCCCACACCGGTCCAAGCCCATGAAGACGAAATTCTATCGTTTGCTTTGTGGCATGAGGCCAATGCTTATTTTGCATATCTCAATGCAGCCCTGCACCAAAAAGGATCCTATTATGCCTATTCCATTGCTTGGCTCAACGATGAAATCGTAAAAGACATTCTTTTCCTTTTCCTATCCCCACGCGATCGCAAGTTCATCGTGATCGCTTCCAATACGTGAACCGCAATGTCATTCGGTTAAGGAATGTAGGACAAGTCCGGAGGACTTGATTGTGAGTAGCGGTGGGTGAATTGCAAATCGGCGAAGCCAAACCCACCGTCTGCGAACCCATTGAAGTGTCAACCCTGAAAGGGTTGAATGTTGACCGATGTTCATGTAGATTGCTAATATTCAACCCATTCTGGGTTGTTGATCCGGTCGCCGTAGTCCCGGACTTCGTCCAGGGCTACTCACATTCAAGCCCTTCGGGCTTGCCAAGCGTACCGATTTCAGGTTCAAAATCCTTCACTGAACGATATTGCCCTGAAGCGTGCGATGGCTCCGCCCAACAATTCCCCTGCGCATCCATCCAGCCACTTGGCGTCACAGCCCGCATTTCCCTATCTTCGCACCAAATAAAATTTATGAAGCACAACCCACTCGGTTCACAAGGCCTGCACACTTCCCAACAAGGATTGGGTTGCATGGGCATGAGCGATTTTTATGGCAGCCGCACCGACAGCGACTCCATCAAGACACTGCACCGCGCCATCGAGCTGGGTGTCACATTTTTTGACACCGCAGACATGTATGGCCCCTTTACCAATGAGGAATTGCTCGGCAAGGCCATCGCTGGCAAACGTGATGGCCTCACGATAGCCACCAAGTTTGGCATCGAGCGCGACCCCGTCAATGCCTCCATGCGCGGTCTCAATGGCAAGCCCGCCTATGTGCAGACCGCTTGCGAGGCCAGCCTGCGCCGCCTTGACATCGATGTGATCGATCTCTATTACCTACACCGCGTCGATCCCGCGACGCCCGTCGAGCAGACGGTCGAGGCCATGGCCAAGCTCGTCGATCAGGGCAAAGTGCGTGGGATCGGCCTCTCAGAGGTGTCGGCTGCGACACTGCGCCGCATGCACGCGCTATTTCCGATCTCAGCTGTCCAGAGCGAGTATTCCCTCTGGAGCCGCGACCCAGAGCAAGACGGTGTCTTGGAGGCTTGCCGCGAATTGGGTATCGCCTTTGTCGCCTACAGCCCATTGGGCAGGGGCTTTTTGACAGGGCAGATCAAGCGGTTTGAGGACTTGGAGGAGACCGATTGGCGGCGCTACAATCCCCGTTTCCAAGGCGACAACTTCGCCAAAAACCTTGAATTGGTCGATCGCATCCAGGCCATCGCCGCGCGCAAATCCGCTACTCCAGGGCAGCTCGCGCTCGCCTGGGTCATGGCCCAAGGCGATGACATCTTCCCCATTCCCGGCACCAAGCGCATTTCCTATTTGGAAGAAAATATCGCCGCAGTGGACCTCACCCTGACCGCTGAAGAGCTGGCTGAGATCGACGCCATCGCACCAGTCGGTAGTGCTGCTGGCACGCGCTACCCCGAGGCCATGATGGGCAGCGTCGGTAGGTAATATGAGATTTTGGCGCGTGAGCCACGGCTCTTCATCGCAGAAACTTTATCAAAATATCCAATGATCCGCAATGCCACCCTGCTAGATGCGCCTGTGCTCGCCGACATCTACAATCATTACATCACCGACACGATCATCACCTTTGAGGAGGAGGTGATCGACGGCGTGGAGATGGCCGCGCGCATCGCCGAGGTCACTGCAAAATTCCCTTGGATTGTCTGGGAGGAGGACGGCGAAGTGCTCGGGTACGCCTACGCCAGCAGCTGGAAGAGCCGCTGTGCCTACCGCCATTCGGTCGAAAGCACAGTCTATCTGCGGCCTGGATTGGGAGGCAGAGGTATTGGTTACCAGTTGTATATGGCGCTGCTCTCGCAGCTGCAGGCATTGGGCTTGCATGCGGCCATCGGCGGCATAGCCCTGCCCAATCCTGCGAGTGTGGCCCTGCACGAGAAGTGCGGCTTTCAAAAGATCGGCGAATTCATCGAGGTTGGCCACAAATTTGGACATTGGATCAATGTCGGCTATTGGCAATACATATTTCCCCTACCACCCATCGCCTAATGCACAAGGAAATCAGTCGCAACAGCACTTTCAAAGGCAACGATTACACTGAGCGTCGCCTACCCTACAGCGAGTATGAGAAATGCCAGTTCATCGATTGCAACTTCGCAAAAGCCGACCTGGGTGAGATCAATTTCAGCGAATGTACATTTGAGAACTGCAACCTCGCCAATGCCAAGCTCGACCATACGGGGCTTAAAACTGTGCGCTTCAAAGATTGCAAGCTCATCGGCATCGACTTTTCGGCGGGAAACGATTTCCTGTTTGAAGTGAGCTTTGACGATTGCAACCTTGACTTCTCATTTTTCTACAAGAAAAAACTGAAGAAGACGCTGTTTCGCAATTGCAGCATTTGTGAGGCCAATTTCACAGAGGCCGACCTGACGCAAGCCGTCTTCGACGATTGCAAATTGTTCCGCACCGTCTTCCTGCGCAGCAACCTGCGTGGTGCTGATTTTCGCAGCGCCAGCCGCTACAGCATCGACCCCGACAGCAACGTCGTCAAGGGCGCGAAGTTCAGCTATCCTGATGTGCTGGGCCTGCTCGACAAGTATGGGGTAGATATCAGCTGATGTGGGGTAGGTGGCTGCATGCACCCACGACTAGGTCTGCAGTGGCAGCATTTTTTTCTGCGCTTTTTGGAGATGGTCGTTCTCACCATTTCCATGGCTCCCACCTCTCGCGACCTATGGATTGTACGAACCCGTCACCACATATTCCACGCCATCGACCGTGACACTCGTGACCATCCATTCGTTCTCATAGTAATGGCAAAAATCATGGGATCTACAGCAATGCAAGGTCGCCTTGGCGATGTTGGCCATCCAAAAATTTTCCTGTCCTGAAGGGATTTTGAGATATATTGATGCATAGCCTTTGAGCCGCCAAATGAACCCCTGATCGACGTAAGTGGGTGTGATATCCCCAATCATCGTCGTCGTGAGCGCAAGTTCCAAGCGAGGTGACTGTGCATCCATGGCATGCATATGACGCTGGTAATTTTCACGCAGCAGGGCATGCAGTCGGTGCTCCTCAGGCAGAATCCTGGCAAGAAATTTTTCGGTGGACTCTCTTTTGCCTTGCTGCAAAGCCGCGAGATCAAAAGAACTCAAATCGGGACCTTCATAAAGGCAGGGTTGTGGGGCTACGAACATGATTTGTCCAGGGAAATCAACTGCAAGCACGGTATCTGGATCACTAAGGTAATAGAGGTATATTCCTGTGAGGTAATCGTCCGAATATGACGCCCGATTGGACGGATGGATTTCAAATGGCCCTCGGAATGGGATTAGAAAAGGGGAATAGGAGGCGCAATCTACCAAACCATTGAATTCCCAAAGAACAAGGCCCGATGCAAATGTATGGTCGTAACCTGCCTCGATGTTTTCGGTCACGGTTGCTGGGCCTTGTCGCTTGATCAGCGCACGCACCTCGGGTGAATCCATGGGTTTCCCAAAAACTTGGAAGATGTCAAATGCAGTGAAGGCTACCTGACCGTGCAGGAAAGCAAACGTAAAAAAGGTGGTCAATGCCCATGAGAGGGTTTTGCGCATGCATGTTTTCATACCAGAGATTTTTGAATAAATGACTGTTTAGGAATTTCTTGAAATTCCATTCCTACAGATGCAAAATATGACCTGCGCGTACCTTCCTATAAGTCTGCAAGGGATCATCGACCATTGCTGACAGCATCGCGGTATCTTTTGGAGGCTCACTTATCCCGATCAAGCCAACAGATCAAACAAAGGCAAACCAAGTGCCAAGTTTTGCAAGAAATTGAAGCTATTGGCGGCATCATCGCAATTTGTGAATCTCGCGCATGCCAAACACACAAACCTTAAACCGCAAAAGGGGCTTTGCACGCTGGCGTTTATCCGAGCTTGTCGGGGCTTGTCCTGATCCCATTGTGCAGTTTTTTAGGTAGGTATTTTGGCGAATGTCCTTTCCATAATTTTGTGTTGGCTTGGATGATGGCAAATAAACAAGAACCTTGCGGCAGCTATAAAGATCGAAAGCGATCCATCAATTGGGATTTTCCAGCCGTAAAGACAATAGAAAATATCCATTTTGGCAACAAATTTTCCCTCTGCGCCTCCCCAAAACACGCTATCTTTGATGTTTGGGCTCAAAAGTAGTCTCGGAGTAGGATATGAGTTTGATTGATTCGTCTAAGAAGTTTCGGGTGGTCTATTCCATCTACAACCATGAGTACATGGGTTGCCTGTTTTCCTCACATGTGGTGCAGGAGCTCGCAAATGGCAGCTTGAGCCTCTCGCACCAGGCGCTCATGCCTGAAAACATGGCTCAGTTCGACCACATGCTCGACGATGCCGACCGCAAGCTCGTGCGGCACCTCGACAAGCTCACCAACGATGAAGTCGTCAAGAAATTTGGCGGTACGGTCAAGACGATCAAAGAATTTTTCTCCAAAAAATTCAACGAGGCCGTCAAAACGACGGTGCTCAGCTACGTCGATCGGCTCATGCTGGAGGCCATCCCCATGCTCAGGGAAAAGGAACTCTTCCTCTCTGGCAAGGACGGCTACCCTGCCCGCAGCCGTATCACCATCATGGATGACCTGGCCGCCGTGCGTTTCTGTTTCAGACGCACTGTCGATGACACCCGCTATTTCCCGATGGTGTACCGCAACCATCAGCGCCTTTCGGTCTGCCGCGCTGATGCAGCCCTCATCGTCGAAAATCCTGCTTGGCTCTTGCTCGGCAACGAGCTCTTCACGTTTGAGCAGCCCGTGGATGGCAAGAAACTCTATCCCTTTTTCAACAAACCCTATATTGCGATCCCCAAGGCCACGGAAAAAAAATACTTCGAGACCTTTGTGCCGCAAATCATCAGCAACTACGATGTCGATGCAGAGGGGATGCGCATTTCTTATGTGCGCCGCGATCCCAAATTCAGGTTTGTCGTCGATGGTAACCATGGCAGCATGATCTCCATGGAGCTGCGCGTGCAATATGGCGAGCATGACCTCAAGCCGGCCCCCGGCAAGGCAGCTGAGGTGCGCGTCGTCCAAAACGACAATGACTTCGTCTTTTACAAGATCTTTCGCAATGTCGATGCCGAGCGCGATATCCTGAGCTATATGGAGCGTCTCCAAGGTGGGATCGGCGTCTTGGACATGGGCATGATGGGCCGTCAGGCGGGTTTGCAATGGCTCTCAGAAAACGTACACGAGATCGTCGCAAACGGCATCGAAGTCGTGCAAGATGGCAAAGTGCAAAGCTTCACATTCGAGAAGGCGCAGATCGTCTTGGAATCTGTCGAGGCAGGCGATTGGTTTGATATCAAGGGCGTGGTCCACATCTCGGGCTTCATCATTCCATTTATGAAGTTCCGCAAGCATATCCTCCAAGGCAAGCGCGACTACGTCTTGCCCAATAGCACCACCGCAATATTGCCCGAGGAGTGGTTCACCGACTACCGCCACCTCTTGGAAATCGCCGAGGAGCGCGACGACGAGACCTTCTCGATCCGCAAATACCAAGTGGTCTTGCTCAACATGCCCTTGGGGCTTGACAAAGATCAGGTCAATCGCCTCAGGGCCATGTCCAATGTGGAAGAGATCCAGGAATTTCCCATCCCAGCTGGCCTCAAGGCCGAGCTGCGCACCTACCAGAAAAAGGGCTACGATTGGCTACATTTTTTGCAGGAATTTAACATGGGCGGCATCCTTGCCGACGACATGGGCCTCGGCAAAACCCTGCAAGCCCTCAGCTTGTTGCAGCAGGAAAAAGAAGGCGGTGCCACCCAGCCCTCGCTCGTCGTGATGCCCACATCGCTCATTTACAACTGGATCGCCGAGGCGCGCCGCTTCACGCCCGACTTGCGCATCTTGGTACACACCGGATCGCAGCGCAACGTCGATCCCAAATATTTTGCCCTCAACGATGTCGTGCTCACCACCTATGGGCTCATGCGCTCAGACAGTGAAATGCTCAGCAAATTCCCATGGCATTACCTGATCCTCGACGAAAGTCAGATGATCAAGAATCCCACATCAAAGACCGCCCGCGCTGCCAAGGAAATGATCGCCAAGTACAGGCTCTCACTCACTGGCACGCCCGTCGAGAACACCCTCATGGACCTATGGTCCCAGATGACTTTCTTGAATCCAGGCTTGCTCGGTGGAGAGACCTTTTTCAGGGATCATTACCTGCAGCCGATCGAGAAGTGGCGCGATGTCGATCGCATGGAGCAATTGCGCAAGCTCATTCACCCCTTCATCCTGCGCCGCACCAAGTCCCAAGTCGCCACCGAATTGCCGCCCAAAGTCGAGCAAGTGCATTACTGTGAGATGACCGATCCCCAGCGCAAACTCTACGAATCCACCAAAAACTATTACCGGGACTACCTCTTGGAAATGGCGGAAGGGGACTTCAACAGAAAGAAGCTCAACATCCTTGCAGGCCTCCAAAAGCTGCGTCAGATCGCCATACACCCACATTTGGTCGAAGAAGGCAAGGACATGGATCTGAGCGAATCAGGGAAATTTCAAGAGTATGAGCGACTCTTGGAAGAAGTCATTTCCAAGGGCGCCAAGGTGCTTGTATTTTCCCAGTTTGTGCGGTTATTGAAGATCTTGCGTACCGATTTGGAGAAAAAAGGCATCGATACCTGCTACCTCGACGGCAGCACCGTCGATCGCCAGGCCCAAGTAGAGCGTTTCCAGACCGACCCCAGCGTGCAAGTCTTCTTGATCAGCCTCAAAGCCGGGGGTGTCGGCCTCAACCTCACCGCCGCCGAGTATGTCTTTATCCTCGACCCCTGGTGGAATCCAGCCGTCGAGCGCCAAGCCGTGGACCGTTCCCACCGCATCGGGCAGACCGAGACCGTCTTCAGCTACAAATTCATCACCAAAGACACCATCGAGGAAAAAATTATCCTCCTCCAACAAAAGAAATTTCAACTCTCAGAAGACGTCATTTCCGTAGAAAAAGAGCTTTTCAAGAAACTAGACATGACCGACCTCGTCGATCTGCTCAGATAATCCAACCCAAAGAGAAGCGTGAGCAAAAAAAGAAGATTGATCAAAAAAGAGGCGTGAGCCAAAAAGAAAATTGATCAGAAAAGAAGCATGAGCCACCGGCTCAAACGCTGACACAACCGCCAGCCTCCGGCTGGCAAAACCCACAAAACCCAAGCATCAACAAGCAATGCACAACCAAAAAGAAGTGTGCATCAAAAAAGAAGCGTGAGCCACCGGCTCAAAAAAAGCCTCAATACCGCTCATTGTACACGGTCACCCGCGTAGGCTTGATCACCCCTGAGGAAAGCTTTGCGCTTTCCCCACTCATCAATTGGTAAAGTGTGCCGGAGAATTTGGCCGCACATTCTACCTCGTCAGGGCTGATCACCTTCCACTGCGTGATTTCCATCGAGAAGGGCGTGAGCGGCTTGTCTGCACGACCGCTCACATGATTGCTCAAGTACACGTCTTTGCCACCCTCGGTACCCGAATACACGACCTCCAGTTGATGGAAATCTACGATTCCCACCTTGCCAATATTCGTTTTCCAGACAAAAGTGAATTGGTTCCCGTTATCGGTTTTGAAGGCGAGGATCAAAAAGGGTTCCCCATTTTGCATCCCGCTGATACCCTTGGTATAAAAGAGATTGGAATTGCCAAAGCTGCTGGCGATGCGTGCCTGACCATTGAAGGAGCAATTCAAATCTTGGAGCGGCAGCGGCTCAGCTTCTACCACAACTGGCTCTTGGTCACCGCTCGGCACATTGGCACCCTGGGACACCCAAGGCATCTCGACATTAAATGCCGTGGTGAAACGATCCACTATCGCCTCGTCCATCAAGGGTTTCACCATCGCCTCGCCCTTTTGGCCGACAGCAATTTTTGGGGCCGCCGCACCACTCACGGTTACTTTTGTGACCTGAAACGTGAAGCGATCCCCATTGCGGGAGATTGCGTCGATTTTGTCGCCGACTTTGATGCTGCCTGCCGTCGGCTGTACCAACAGCTTGAAAGAAGACTTACCTTGTGTGATCGATTGTTCAAAATTATAGACCTGTGCCTGCAGGTTGCTGGCGGTCTGCGCAAAGCTTGCGAGGGCAGCGAAACAGAGGATGGCGAAGGCAAACAGTGTTTTTTTCATAGAGGTGATGGGAGAGAGCATTTACATCTACGCGACAAAAGCGTCAAGCGAATATACAAAATCCATGCCATTCACCAACGAAAGTTTGAGTTACGTGCCATGCACGCACGTTTCAGGTTGAAAATCTCGCCAATTCGACCGAAAAAGCGCCTTTGCACAGGGAATGTACCCACCACCACCTACAATTCTACGACAACTTTGAGGTCGAGCGCAGCACCCGCCGTCTTGAGCGTAAGGAAGAATCGACCACCCTTTTTTAGGGCTTTGCAGGGCAAGTCCAAATGCTGCGGACCAGCCTTGAGCGCAGCATAAGTCTTTTTGAGCACAAATTTCCCTTTGGCATTCTTGAACACTAGGCTTACATCACCAGCGGTAGGATTTACAAAATCGACCCTCAACAGTGCTTTGAAGGGATCAGGTAGCACCTCCAATTGCAGCGGACTGCTGCTCTGTAGATTTTCATCGTCGGCGGGTGCCGTCGCTGACTTGCTCAGGAAGACCCGCAAAATCTGTGTGTTGGCGATGCTGTGCGTGCCCTCATTCGCCCAAAAGATATTGTCGTCACTGCTCTTGATCCCCCCCACAATATAGCCGATCAGCGTTTTCTCCATCTGCAATTCGTCCAGTTTCAAGACGCCATTGGGGTATTGCGGCAGGTCGGGGAGGGGAATGAATTCCGCGCTTGCGCCCAGATAGTCAGGCATCTCGATCGGGAGCTTGTATTCGCGCAATATCCCATTGCGGTCACGTGTCACGCGGGCGACCGTCTTCACAAAGGGCACATTGCAGTCCAGAACATGCACACCCGCACTGTCATAATATTCACCGATGCCACCCAAGAAGAGGTTGTGCATTTCAGCGCGGCTTTTGGAGTACAAGGGCACTTTGGGGCAATGGTATTGCTGGTAATGTTGTTGAAATCCAGGATTATGGGTCAAGATGCCCTCTTCCAAATCCACGCAATGCAGGTAGGGAATGTCGGCTTTGTATTGAAAAACCCCGGAGAATGCTGTGAGTCCCTCGCGGCCATTCTGCAAAATCTGCGGCATCAAGTTAAAGTCGCGGCGGTGCAAATAGACCTCATCACGGATACCTTGCTCAAAATGTACCGTGTCTTGCGCCACAAAAAAAGGCAGCGTCCAGTGATTGTATTCCTGTACAAATCCAGGGCCACGATCGGGTCCCATCGGATTGTAGCGCCCGCCGAAACGGTGGCCGCCGACGAGGTACAGGCGATCATAAAGAGGCGCCAATTGCCCGCCAGTGACCGCAAACCTGCTGTCTTCAAATTGCTTGAAATGCGGCGCTAGGTCGCCGCCACTTTTGATCGCCGCAATCGCCGCCATGACGTCGATGACCGTGAGGTATTCAAAAGTCTTGTGGTCGCCCAGCGTCGCGCTATACCCATAGCCCCCGACGACATAGAGCGTATTGCCAAGCTGATGAAACTGCGGATTGGTCGCGCTGAGTTGTTCTTGGATACTCACCGACAGCCCCGTCATATCGGCCGTCCAAACCTTGGATAGGCTAGGGGACACGACCACCAATTGATAATTGTGGCCCGCGCTGTCAAATGCCGCAAAAGGTTGCCTGCGGTGCAAGCCATCCACGCGACCGCCCAGAAGCAGCCATTCCCCGGCAGCTTGCCCAAACGCAAAAGAATGCAAGCCCGGCATACCCTTGATTTCCATCGGCTCCAAAGCAATCTGGAAAGGCGATCCCTGTGAAAAGCCGCTGCAACCCCACAGCAACACACAAATCCAAACAACAAATGCCCGCATCCCCCATTTCATTAAGCCGCAAATTTAGAACAATCATCCGCCCAAACAGCATGATTCTCCTCACAAAGAAAAGAAGCGGGAGCCTCCGGCTCCTGCGCTGTCAGAAAGCCAGCCTCAGGCTGGCAAAAACATCAGCCCAAGGCCCAACAAAATCAGGAAAACATCCGGAAAATCATCCCCCCATCCGAGGCGCAGCAGCCCTCACCAACCGATCATTGATGCTAGGTCCCAGCCCGACCATCGGCATGCGTTCTGCCAAGATCACCGACAGCCCTAGGGCATCCAGCCGATGCAGGGAAGCATACAAATTTTGGGCAGCCTCGACCAAATCTGCCGTCGCACTCAATTGGAATTGATGCGCAGGTGGCGGGCCATCAAAGACCTTGTCGAGCGACAAAGTCCCCGTCGTCGCGGCATCATAATGTCCCAAGATTGCCGCAATATCCTCACACAAGACAAAGCGTGTCGCGGGCGAATAATGGTAAGGCAACATGCCTGGACTCAGCACCTTGTCCGGGCCATGTCCATGGAGCTGCACCGCACCGATCACCGCCAAGATCGCCTCAGCGGGGATCGCACCGAGGCGGTAGATCACCGCCAAGCCATCCTCAAACCCGACGATCGTACTTTCGATGCCAGCCTTGCAGGGGCCGCCGTCGAGGACATAGGGGATCTTGTCGCCCAATTGTTGCTGCACATGCGCCGCAGAAGTGGGGCTGATATAGCCAAACGGATTGGCACTCGGCGCAGCCAATGGAAATGGCAGCGCCTCCAGCAAGGCCCTTGTGAGCGCGTGGTCAGGCACGCGCACACCCACCGTGGGCAGGCCCGCCGTCACACTCGCGGGCACATGGGCGCGCTTGGGCAGCACCAGCGTGAGCGGCCCCGGCCAAAAGGCCGCCGCAAGCAGGCGTGCAAGATCGGGAATATCTTGGGCCACGGCATCCATTCCCTCCAGATGCGCAATATGCACAATCAGCGGATTGTTGGCCGGGCGCCCCTTGGCAGCATAGATTTTCTGAATTGCCGCATCGTCAAATGCATTGCCCGCCAATCCATATACCGTCTCTGTGGGGATGGCGACCACCTCGCCTGCGATCAGCAGGCGGGCAGCAAGGGCGATATCGGTGCCTATAAGAGCCATCATCTAAAATCTGCCTGCAATCTAGGGAAAAAACGATTCTAGCGGGGCTAGCCCTGTTGATGAATGCGTGGGGCTGGCGAAAAAAAGCAAAAAACCCAGATGCTACGATGCAAACCTGGCCGAAGAAGAATCGGTCGAAACCATGGCGCATGGACGGAACTTCTCAGGGATCCTAGATGCAAATCAAACAAGTATAACCCCGTCCCAATAGCCATCATTCCCAACCATCCACAGGAGGCAATTGACGCAAGATGCGCTCCAAAATCAGCGTGTCTAGCCTCGGCAAAACGGACTTGTCAAAGGCAAGCCGTATGCCATCGCAGACCGCAGTGCGTTGCGCGCTTTCAAAATGTGCGATGTAGTCCAGCAACACGGGGATCTTGGTATCCACTGCCTTGCGATCGTCGGTAGCTGCATCTTGAAACAGCATCGAGGTCATGCCCCAGCCTGTGCCCACAAGCAATGGTCTTTCGTCAAACTGAGAACGGGCAATGATGCATGATAAACGTGCAGGGTCATGCCCAAATTTGGACGTAAGCACCCAGCCCGTGGCCACCAAGGGATATTCATCACGGTAATCTTGCGCAAAGAGCAAACAGGATCCCAGGATGCCGCAGGCCAAAAAAGCGGGCACAAGCACATGCCGCAACCGAAACGCAGACAAGCCGACGAGCACATATAGCGTGGCCAATGGTAAAATGTAAGTGAAATGCCGATAGGCGACGAAGTTTTTGGAATGGCTCCCATCGTAAAAAAAGGGACTGATCGCGTAGAGCGTCATAAAGACCACGATGATCGCAAACCCCGCACCAAGTCCGCTTGAGGTGGAGCGCAAGCTGCGCGCAATCCCAAAACAGCCAAAGCCGATCCATGTGAGCACCAGCCAAATACTTTTGAGCCAGTCGCTCGACGCATTCGTCGGCGATTGCAGCCCGGTCGATCGGGGAAAGTTTTCGGTCCAGGTCTCCCAGAGGTGCGCGCTCGATTGCAGTTCGATCACCGACCATCCAAATCCCCTGATCGTCGTATTCGCATACGCGGCGAGGTGAAAACCTGCATCGGCATGAGAACGCACCAGGATATGAAGGCCCAAGATCAGCGCCAAGCTCGCCATAGAATACAACCATTGTTGCAGGGGTTTGCGTTGCAAGGCAAGCGCGAGGCAATAGATCGGCATCAAGATCACGTTCATATATGAAAACCAGACTGCCAAACCCAAAAAAGCCCCGTCCATCAGGAAATCTCGCCTGCGCCCACGGTCGCGCGTCAAGATGAGCAGCAGCAAAAAGGGAAACACACTGGAGATGGCATGCAGGCCAAAATTGAGCGTGGCCCAGGGAATAAGGGAAGGCAATGAAATGATCGTCCACAGGCCAAAGGCAAGTGCGACCCGAGGTTCAAAGACTTTTTTGACGACATACATCTGGACCAATCGCACCGTGAGATCGAGCAATAAGGCCGAGAGCGCCAACGAGTTGGTGGATGTGAACAATTTGATCACCAAGCTCAGTAGGGAGATCAGGATCGTGCCGCCCTCGTGGGGGTAATGGATCAGCTGTTCATAGGAGAGATGGCCTGTTGCAAAACAATCGTTGAGCGACATCTCCCACGCAAGGTGGTCGGGAGATTGGTGCCAAGGCGTGAAGTAATACCCATACAGCAGCCTGAACAGCGTGCCCAAGAAGCCGAAAACCGCAATCATGGGTAGGTCGAAATTTGTGAACCGCTTCAATACACCGTCATTTCCGAGCATAGAAATCTAATGGATTTGAATCTACAACCTTGTGGTGCAATGTCCAAAAAAAGCCCCTACAGCAGCAGGTGCAATCCTTTCGTCGGGCCTCCCGGCCACAGTCGGGGAGGCCCGACGAACGGGTCAAAATCCAGATTCGCATCCACTTATTCGAAGGTCAAATTGAATGCCAATACGCGCCTTGGCGCTAGGCTGACAGTCCTAGTCCTCGGGCTTCAAGTGCGATTGAAATTCAAAAATATTGCGCAGATTGCCTTCCAGCATCATCAGTACTACGATGTCAGCTCTTTCATGGGTGACAATATTGGGATTGAGCTTGTATTGCCAGCAATCGAAAATCTTCACACTGCGGCTGAAATGCTCGGCCAATGTGGGAAAGATCTGATGCCCAAAAGAATCTGAGAAGAGCAGCAAACTGGGCTTGGTCGTATCGGATGTGACCAAATCGTTTTCAAAATCGTCTGGATAAGGGAAGCCTTTTACGCTAGGGTAGGGGACTTTGGGGGCCACCTGCGCACGGAACCCGCCTCGGGGGCGCATCTCGATCATGGAATCCTGAAGATCGACTTCCAATCCAAACATCCGGCTGATATTGCCAGTCTGTGCGATGCTGCTTTTGACTGCGTAATCGGTCGCAAGAGGAGGCGTGAGCATAGGGAAGTCTGCCTGCAGTACACGCAGCATTTCCTGGGCGGCGTAAAAAGCCCCACGTTCATTCCAGTGATTGTCCAGTTTGAAATAGAGCATTTCATCGCTGCTATGTGCCCGCATCGTTGGGTACATGTCGATCACACGCACATTGCTATTGCTGCGCAAATGGTCATTGATGAGCTCGCCCCAAGATTTTGGGGACGATGGATGTACCGACAGCGGCATCTTGTCGGCATAGACCACATTTTTGGTCGGTACAATCATGAAATAGAATTTGCCGCCGCGCTTGGCGATGTAGTCGTTGCGGTATTCCAATTCCTGCTTCAGGCTTTCCAACTCTTCGGGCGAAAATCGAAATTTGCCTGTGTAGGCGTTTTGTTCATTGCCTTCCATGAACAACCAACCATCACGACCGATAAGTGCCCGCTCGGGGATGGGTGAGGTATTGAACGCATGGTATTGCAAATGGGCAAAGAGGTTAATTGCCCGAAACCGCATCGGGAAGTGGTCGGTATAGTAGCGGTCATATAGCTTGGGAAATGAGTCCAAACTGTCCATGGCCAGCGAGGGAGCATCGGCCAAGGCCCGATTCTCGGCGCTTGCCAAGTCTGGCCACGCGGCAAAATTCCCATTCACCCATGGAAAGGCAATCATGGCCAAGAATACAATCGCAAGGAGCGCAGCTCTGAATTTGAGGTGGGTCATGTGCAGAGGGTTGAGCCAAGGGGCGATCGCGTTGATAGAACGGGTGATTGGGATTTGGGAAAGGTGGATGTGGGTGCTACACCACACGGCCGCGCAAGATTGGCGCCGTCTTGGAACTCATGGAGAGAGTCCGCCTCCAGGGTGCTTGAGGGCAAGCTTGGTTCCTCGGGTTTTTCGTGCGACAGGTGTTGGAGGATATTGCGCAGATTGGATTCCAAGACCATCAGCAAAACCACATCCGGCTGCTCGTTTTGGACGATCGGTGCATTGAGCGCGTACTGCCAAGCATCGAAGATTCTCACCGATTCCCTAAATTGCGTGGCGATAAATGGGAAAAACAAGCGCCCAAAGGAATCTGTGATGAGCAATAACTTGGGTTGGCGGGAGCCCTCGATGGCCAGCCGGGTTTCATATTCATAGGCAAAGCCAAATTGTGGGATGCCAGGATAAGGCACATTGGGCATCACTTTTGGTTGATTTCCCAGCAGTGGCCGCACCTCGACGAGCGTATCTACCAAGACCAAATCGAGCCCAAACATATCGACCAAATTTCCATTGCGCATCGGGCTTTGATGGACGCTGTAGTCGCTGAGCCGATTGGGATGGACCGTCGGGAAGTCCTCTTGAATCACCGAGAGGGCAGCATTGGCAGCATAAAATGCGCCCAATTGGTTCCAGTGATTGTCCAGCTTGAAATAGGTCATTTCCCGGTCATGCGTCGCGCGCACCGCAGGCACAGCATCGATCAGTTTGATCTTGGTGTTGCGCCGCAGGTAGTCATAGACATGTTCCCCCCACGATGCATCGTGTTCCCGTACCACGTTGCCCTTCATTTTGTCGGCATAGACATTGTTTTTACTCGGGACGACCATGAAGTAAAACTTGCCGCCCAAGCCTTTGATATAGTCGTTGCGGTATTCCAGCTCTTTGCGGAGCTTCTCGAGTTCGCCATCCCAGAAGCGATACCTGCCTGTATAGGAATTTTGCTCATTGCCTGCGAGAAAAAACCAGCCATCTCGCCCGATGATCACCTCGTTTGGAATCGGGGAGGTGTCAAACAGCCTGTATTGTACTTGACCATACCAATTGATCGCCCGAAACCGCATCGGGAAGTGGTCGGTGTAGTAGTGATCATACCGCTTTGGAAGCGAGTCCAGGCTGTCCAGTGCAAACTGCGGCATGGTCGCCAAAGCCCGATTTTCGGCACTAGCCAAGTCTGGCCACAGCGCGAAATAAGCATTCGCCGAAGGAAAGGCCAACACGGCCAGAAACACAACTGCGATGAGACCAGCTCTGAATTTGATGTGGGCCATATCAGAAGCGGTAATAAATGAACGGGTTGTAAGTGCCGGCGATCAAATACATCGTAGAGAATATCAAAATTGCAGCATACACCACAGTGGAGCCGATATGGATGCCATAAGCAACCACCTGCAGGCCAGTGCGCTGGGACGCAAACACTTTTTCAAAGAGCTTGCCCACGCGTGCATAGACCCCAAAAGCCCCCAGCAAGGCGATCCCCAGCGCCACAAACAACTCTGGCCCCAATTGCTTCGCAAACAGAGCCATTTGCGGATTGGTCGCACGAAACTTGATCATCGCTCCCCAATACCCCAGGGCGTGGCCCAGGGTGTCGGCCCTAAAGAGTACCCACGCATACATGACCACGACCAGCGTGTACATGTGGCTCAGCGGTCGCCAGACCTTGGCGAGTATTTTTTCAAATCCCAGCCGCTCGATCACCATAAACAGGCCATGCATGAGTCCCCAGACCACAAAAGCCCAGCTAGCGCCATGCCAAAAACCCGTGAGGAAAAACACCAAGACCAAGTTAAAATAAGTGCGCTTCACGCTGCCTTGGTTGCCGCCCAGCGGGATATAGACATAGTCCCTGAAGAATGTAGAAAGCGAGATATGCCAGCGACGCCAAAAATCCTTGACCGAGCGGGCCATGTAGGGAAAATTGAAATTCTCCATGAATTCAAAGCCAAACATGCGCCCCAAGCCGATGGCCATGTCTGAATAGCCTGCAAAGTCACAATAGATTTGCAATGAATAACAGATGATGCCCAGCCAAGCCGAGGCAGCATTTAAGTCGATGACATTTGCCCCAAATAGATCATCGGCCACGCGCCCAAACGTATTGGCGAGGAGCACCTTTTTGCCAAGACCGATCAGAAACCGCTCGATTCCCGAGGAAAACTTGAGCAGGGTATGGGTGCGTCCACGCAATTGTTCCCAGACATCGCTGTAGCGGATGATCGGCCCCGCGATGAGCTGCGAAAACATGCAGATGTACAGCGACAAGTCCAAGATGTTGCGCTGTGCATCGGTCTTTTTGCGGTAAATATCGACCAAGTAGGAGAGTGAGTGAAATGTATAGAAGGAGATGCCGATCGGCAAGATGATCGCTGTCTGCGGGATCAAGGGGATCGACAGCAGCTCCGACAAGTCATTGATGTTGGCGATGATAAAGTTGGCGTATTTGAAGACGCCGAGGATGCCGAGATTGGCCGCCACGCCCGCAAACACCCAAGCATAGCCACTTTTGCTGCCCCGCGTGTTCTGTATCAGCAAGCCAAAGGCGTAGTTGACCAAAATGGATCCTGCGAGGATCGCCGTGAATCCCACCCCACCCCACGCAAAAAAGATGAGGCTCGCCGCCAGCAACCAATAATTCTTGAAGGCGCGGTCGATCAAATAGTACCCCAAAAGGGTCACAGGCAAAAACAAATACAGAAACAGTGTCGAACTGAATAACATGCCGCGAATATACTAAGATACTCAATGCCTCCGCATGCTGCTGGCAGTCCGCTTAATTCGTAGGATTGCCCACATTCACGATGATGTCATTGGTGCGACCAATCATCTGGAAAGGCGCATTGTAGCCCAAGAAGCGGAAATGCCCGAAGTATTCGACCCCGGCAGCTTGAAGCGCTGCCTCCAATTTCTGGGTGTACTTTGTGATGTCTTCGTCGGATGCGAATCCTCCGAAGGTGATCGCAGCCACATATTCCTCTGGCTGGGTGACGATTTTCACGTCGCTGTCATTGGGCTTGGGCAAATTGTCAAGATTGTAGGAATGCGGCATCACGAAGCTCATCGTCGAGGCCGAGTCCTGAATGTCCATATGCACCGGCGTCGTCATCGCGATCGATTCATTCCCATCATTGCCACCAAAAATGAAGCCCGCCAATTTCCGGAATCCAGAACTGCCCAACTCGCGATAGGATGTGGCAGAGGAGGCGATCGTCGCCATCGTCACCGATGGGTAATGCCGGATCTCAAAATCCTTTTCCTTGCGCAGGACGGTGTAAGGCTGTGTTTCCGAATTTTGGTTGGACATAATGATATGAGTGTGTAACAAATTGGGGGAGCCCGCGGCATCCTGCCGCAGGGCTTAGACCGTTTGCCTCCGGCAGAATCAACCGAAATCGCCGATTTTGAGCGTTTTAGGCCGGAGGCAAACGGTCGATCGTCCTTCGGCCAGAGGCCTCGGACTCAGCGATTTTTGTTGGTC
>JANORP010000310.1:0-2056 GCA_031415375.1 Bacteroidota bacterium
AACTAAATTGAAGCGGTTTTTTGAGCTTGTAAGCCCAATCATCCACCAAGATCACCCAAGAGATATGGGTCTCGATGAGTTGCGGTGTACCCTCAAGGCCCGCGATCAGGCATTGAATGTCGGCGCTGTTCATCTATTTGCGGCTACCCAGGCGATGGCCATCGAGACCATTTCTTCGATGTCGGTCTTGTCGGAGTGCAGCACGAGGTGCGGCTCCTTGATGGGCTCGTATTGATCGCGCAATTTCATATAGACTTTGTAATCGGCATCGCTGTCTTCGCGCACTTGGCTCAGGCGGTCACGCACGACAGACTTGTTGGCGCGCACCTCGATCCAGAGCACTTTGGTATTGGCCGAGATAGCAGCCTTGCTAAAGTCGGCGCGCAAATCTTGTTTGTGAAATGTCGCGTCGAGCACCACAGTCTGTGCTGCCCTGAGCGAATGGTCCATGCGCTCCATCAGGGCGGTATAGACTGTCGCCTTTTCCATCGGCGAATAGGTATGGTCTGGCGTCAAGGTCTTGCGCAAGATGTCGCTGCTGAAATAGGCAGCGCCGATCGCCGGCGCAAATCGTTTGGCAAAATAGGTCTTGCCACTGCCCGGCAGGCCAGAAACTAAAATCGCGATCGCGTCGGAGGTACTCATGGGATAAACATCGGGGATAAGTGCACGTTGATGCATGACGAAGGTAGCCGTATTTGTTGATAAATATCAGTTCTGTTAATGCAGGAGGATTAGTTTCTCCATCACGGCGCATTTTTTACGCCTTGCGACGGGCCTGTCCGCCGAAGGCGGGGCCAAAAAGGAAAGGAGAATGTTGGAAGTGATTGAAAACACATTCCTTAGCTTTGCGACATGGAAAATCCTCAGGATCCCAAGCTTTGGAACCTACGCCAGCGACTGGCTTTTTTGTTGCTCACAGCCGCTGATGTCGATGGTCGTCGCAGCCAGAGCGAGATGCGGCCGATCAAGGTGGCACTCGGCACTGAGGTCGTGAACGAGATGCTCGCGTGGATGCTACTGCAGACCGCCGCCGAGCGAGATGCGGTGATGCACGACATTTTGGACCACTTTGTCGTGCACCAAGAAGATCGCGAGAAGTTGCAACGTTTGCTCCGAGACGTCTTCATCGCCGACGGTGACTACGGCCCAGCCGAGCAAGCCATGACCCGCAAGATCAGCGATTGGATCAGGGCAGCTAGCGCAGACTGATTTGAAAGACCTCTATGCCATACTTGGACTCGCGCCCGATTGCGAACCAGAGGAAATCAAGGCCGCCTACCGCGCCTTGGTATTGTTACATCATCCCGACCAAAATCCCGATCGACCAGATGCGCATGAGCGATTTCTGGAAATCAAAGACGCCTATGAGCTGCTTTCCGATCCCGACTTGCGTGAAGACTATGACTTGGCATTTGTGGAGACATTTCCCGGCTATGCCATAGAAGGGGAGGAGGAGGAAGAAGAAGAGGAATATTGGGAAGAAAATCCGCCAGCGCGCATGCCCATCACCCATGGCGATGCTACCAACGGGATGCTACGTATGCTGATGGTGCTCATCCTGCCGATCATTTGCGCAGCACTCACCTGGATCATTTCTGAATCCGTTGCGATGACCTTGGCATTCCTTGCAGGAGGCTTCGGTTTGGCACTTTGGCTGGGCAGTTTGCTGGGTGATGATGCCTGAGCATTGCGCTAGCAGCATCCTTTCAACGATTGAAATCTTGTGGCGTCGGGAAAGGTCTTTGAGGTCCCTTATCTTGCGCCACCTAAAGCAACCTCGTTTCGATACACAAAAGCGAACATCAAAATCCCCTTAGCCTCACTTCTGGACTGTATGATTTTGAAAACCCTGCCATTCCTGCTGAATTGGCATGCATCAAATGATTTGAGTGTGTAACAATCTAGGGGAGCCCGCGGCATCCTGCCGCAGGGCTTAGACCGTTTGCCTCCGGCAGAATCAACTGAAATCGCCGATTTTGAGCGTTTTAGGCCGGAGGCAAACGGTCGATCGTCCTTCGGCCAGAGGCCTCGGACTCAGCGATTTTTGTTGGTC
>JANORP010000311.1:0-2102 GCA_031415375.1 Bacteroidota bacterium
TCGACGCGCACCGGACCCATCTTCGCGAACCTCGTGCTCGCCGACGAAATCAATCGCGCGCCGAGCAAGGTCCAGAGCGCGCTGCTCGAAGCGATGCAGGAACATCAGGTGACCATCGGCGACCAGACCTTTCGTTTGCCCGATCCGTTCCTCGTGCTCGCCACGCAGAACCCCATCGAGCAGGAAGGCACGTATCCGCTGCCCGAAGCGCAGATGGACCGCTTCATGTTGAAGGTCGTCGTCGGCTATCCGAGCGAGAACGAAGAGCGCGTCATCCTCGACCGCATGTCCACTACGAGGCCGAACTTCGAGTTGAACTCCGTCGTGACACCCGAGGAAATCCTCCGCATGCAGGAGCTGGTGAATCAGGTTTACGTGGACGATCAGATCAAGAACTACGTCATCAAGCTCGTCCTCTGCACGCGGCGCGGCGAGAAGCTGCTGCCCGAACTGCAGCGCATGGTCCGCTGCGGCGCCAGTCCGCGTGCCACCATCAATCTCACCCTCGCCGCCCGCGCCCACGCGCTGTTGCAAGGTCAGGCATTTGTGACGCCCGATGACGTCAAAGCCATCGCCTTCGACGTGCTTCGACACCGCATCCTGCTCACCTACGAAGCCGAGGCCGAAGAGGTCACGACGGATTCGCTGGTGCAGACCATCCTCAGCAAAGTGCCGGTGCCGTAAGTCACGGTCTTCCGCCGCCTATGGTCCCCCTGGATTTCCTCAAGCGACTGCGCCGCGTGGAGGTGCGTTCGCGGCTCGTCTCGCAGGAGCTCATGGCCGGACAGTGCGACTCCATCTTCAAAGGGCGCGGCATGGATTTCGTGGACGTGCGCGAGTATTGCCCCGGCGACGACGTGCGCCGCATCGATTGGAACGTCAGCGCGCGCCTGCGGAAGACCTACATCAAGCGTCTCGTCGAGGAACGTGAACTCACCGTCCTGCTCATTGTTGACCTGAGCGCCAGCGGACATTTCGGCACGAGCGGAATCACCAAGCGCGAACTCGCTGCCGAACTCGCCGGCACGCTGGCCATGAGCGCGATTCGGAACAACGATCGCGTCGGCCTCATTCTCTTCACGGGCGAGGTTGAGCATTACCTCCCGCCGCGCAAGACGCGTCAGCATGTCCAGCGTTTGCTCCGCGATCTGCTCACGCATACTCCACGCGCTGAGGGAACGAATCTGACTCAAGCCCTGGATTTCGCCGGACGCGTCACCCATCGTCCCGCGCTCATCTTCCTGCTCACGGATCTCCACGACGAAGGCTACGAATCCGCGCTGAAGTCTGCCAATCAACGCCACGATCTGCTTGTCTTCCAAATCACCGACCCGCGCGAACAGACGCTGCCGGACGTGGGGCTCGCGCTCGTTCAAGACGCCGAAACGGGTGAAGTGCTCGAAGTCGATACGGGCGATCCGTCCGTGCGCGCCGCCTACGAGCAGACCACGGCTGAACGTCAGGAGGCCGCGAGGGAGTTCCTGCGCCGCTCGCGCATCGGCCATCTCGAACTGCGGACCGACAGGCCGTGGTCGAATCCCTTGCGCACATTCCTCACACTCCAAGCGCGCCGCCGCGTCGCCTGACCTTCGATGACGAATCTCCCCACCATCATCGAAGACCTGACGTTCGTTCCCGTGCCTGCGTGGTGGGAAAACCCTTGGGTGTGGGTGGGCGCTTTGGTCGCGTTGGTAGTCGCCGGTTATCTTTTCCGTCTTTGGCTAACGTCACGGCCTGCGCCGGTTGTTTCCACTCCACCGCTGCCGCCCGGACCGCCGCCGCATCTTGAAGCTCTTCGGCGTCTTACGGAATTGCGCGCGAAGCAGGAGAACCTCACGACCTACGACGTCGCTCTCGAATGCTCGGACATTCTTCGCGCCTACATCGAGGGCCGATTCGCCCTGCCGATCCGTTACCAGACCACCCGTGAATTCCTTGGGGCAGCCAAGGAGCACCCTGAACTTGGGGCCGAACCGCGCCGTGAGCTGGGCGAGTTCCTTGCATTCTTCGACGGCATCAAGTTCGCCGCTGCCTCCGCCGACTCGCAGCAGATGCGCGAGACGATTGATGGAGCCGAACGCTTCGTTAGGCGCTGCATTCCG
>JANORP010000312.1:0-3406 GCA_031415375.1 Bacteroidota bacterium
GGTCGCGACCTGTCCGTACAAAGGAGGAGGCCGTACATGAGCAGCATTTGAAAGCCATCGAATAGTGCACGATCGTAGGCCCATCCCCAAGCCACTTAACAACTTTAACAATTTAGTCGTCGATTGCTTCTTGTTTCGTAATATCTATTTCCTGAATTTTGCAGCAGAGGTTCCACATGGCGGGGTAGGAGGAGAGCAGCGACAACCAAAGCCCATTTCCAAGACGCAGGAGGACCGATTTGTGGACTTTTTCTGAAGTTTAAACCGCCAACCCAAGATTCGCCGACGACGATGGCAAGAGATTTTTTTGTGGACATCCACGCACACCCTACGCTCAGAGCATACAACACGGTGGTCACTGAGGGCCAGCGCAATATCTGGGAAAAGACCCACAACCCGACATTTGACACTCCCCTCGGTCGATGGGCACGCATGAAGTCCAGGGAGATCGCCAAGCACTCCCAAGCCAATTTCTACAACTATGCCGAGGGCAATGTGCGCATCGTCTTTGACGCCCTTTACCCGTTTGAAAAGGGATTCCTAAACCTGCGAAAGCTGCCCACGGCCATGCTTGGCCGCCAAGGCTCCGATCTTTTGTTGCAGACGATCACAGGCTTTGATCCCCACCAAATCAACGCGCTGCGCAAAAACCACAACTACTTCCAGGAATTGCTGGGCCAATATGCCTTTCTCGCAAAGGGACAGGGCCTCTCGCCCGATGGCCGCTACAGTTACCAACTTGCAGGCAACTATGCCGAGGCCAAGGCTATCACCGACAGCGACCCCAACAAAATCGCGGTCGTGGTCACGATAGAAGGGGCACATGCGCTGAACTGTGGCCTGCCGACGGTCAAGGGCAAGCCTGCTACCTCGGAGTTTGAATTGCTGCAAAACATTGGCACGATCAAGGCTTGGAAGGCCGCGCCACTGTTTATCAACCTTGCCCACCACTTCTACAACGAGCTCTGTGGCCATACCCGCAGCATGAAGCAGGGCATGTACCAGACTGTGAATCAAAAACAAGGCATCGGGGAAGGCATCACTGCCCTCGGTTGGAAGGTGATCCACGAGTTGCTCGCGGCCGACAATGGCCGTCGGGTGCTCATCGACACCAAACACATGAGCCTCAAAGCACGCAAGGAGTATTACAAAATGCTCGAAAGCAACAATCGGCTCAATAGCAACAGCCGCGTGCCCATTGTATGTAGCCACACGGGGATCAGCGCACATAAGACGTTCAAGGCCTCGGGCCGCAAGCGCGACAAGACCCGCAAGATGCGCAAAACCAATTTCAACAATTGGTCGATCAACATCAGCGACGAGGAAATCAAGATCATCGCCGCCTCAGGTGGCATGATCGGCATCATGGTCGATAAAGGAATGCTCGGCAGCAATCACCGCATCGCTGCCATTGCCGACATCGAGGAAAATCTCGGGCGCAAGGATGCCCTGCTGGAACTCGTCGCCCAAAACATTTTCCAAACGGTGCATGCTGTCGGCAACAAGTCAGGCTGGGACCTCCTAGCCCTCGGCACCGACTACGATGGCATGATCACCCACCTCGACATGTACCACGAGGCAGCGACGCTGCCCGACTTCAGAAGCGATCTCGTCGATTTCCTCAAGCGCACCCGCTATTCCCAAGAACTTTGGCACGGCTATGAGCCCGAGGAAATGGTACAAAAGGTGATGCAAACCAATGCCTTGTCCTTTTTGGAAAAACACTTTTGACCAATGTCTCTTGCCTAGCCCAGGCCTTGCCTTCTATAGCTTGTTTATGATTGCCACTTCGTTCTATTACACCACATGAAAAAGTCAGAAATCAGCATCCCTGAAATTGGGATGGACCGCGCCACCTTGCTCAATGCCTTGCAATCTTCCCGCAGCCACGATACCGAGTGGCAGCAGGGCCGCGCCTTTTGCCTGGTCTATCACCCCGGCGATGCCCGGGCGGCGCTCATCAAAGAGGCTTACAACATGTTTTTTTCTGAGAATGCGCTCAATCCATCTGCATTTCCCAGCCTGCGCCGCTTTGAGTCTGAAGTCGTGAAGATGTCGGCCGACCTCTTCAATGGCGACCAAGATGTAGAGGGCACCATGTCGTCGGGCGGTACAGAGAGCGTTTTACTCGCAGTGAAGACTGCCCGTGAATGGGCACGCGTGAACAAGCCGCAAATCACGGATCCAGAAATCATTGTCCCCGTCTCGGTGCATCCCGCCTTTATGAAGGCCTTCCACTATTTCGGAATCAAAGGCGTCGTGATTCCTTTGGCAGCAGACTACCGCGTCGATATCGATGCGGTGCGCAAGGCGATCAACCCCAATACGATCATGCTTGTCGGCTCGGCGCCATCCTACCCGCATGGGGTGGTGGACCCGATCAGAGACCTCAGCGACCTCGCCTTGGCCCATGGGCTGCTGCTACATGTCGATGCCTGCATCGGCGGATTCATGCTGCCCTTTGCGCGGCGGCTCGGCTACGCGATCCCTGACTATGACTTTGCACTGCCCGGGGTGACATCCATCTCGGCCGACATGCACAAATATGGCTACGCGGCCAAGGGAGCCTCGGTAATTCTGTACCGCAATGCCGAGTTGCGCAAGCATCAATTTTATGTGTATGCCGATTGGCCGGGCGGCATTTATGGCAGCACGACCATGCTTGGCACGCGTCCAGGTGGAGCGATCGCGGCCGCATGGGCCGCCTTTCAAAGCATCGGCATCGGGGGCTATATGGAAATGGCCAAACGCACCATGCAGGCCACGGAAAAGATCAAGGCCGGCATCAATGCGATCCCAGGCTTGCACATCGTCGGTGATCCCGATATGAGCATCCTCGCCTTCACCTCAGACACATTCGACATCCACGTGCTCGGCGACGAGTTGCACATGCGCGGATGGCACTTTGACCGGCAGCAACTGCCCAATAGCCTGCACCTCACCATTTCGCAAGTCCATGCAGATGTTGCAGAGGACTTTCTCACAGACCTGCAGGCCTGTGTCGATAAACTCACAGGCTTCTCTTGGGGCAAGCTCGGAGCCAAAGCCCAGATCACGGCCTTCAAGGGCGTGAAAGCCATGATGCCTGCTGGCATGTTCAAGAAACTCTCCGAATCCTTCTCTGGCGGTACCCCCAAAGTCCACAGCCGCTCAGCCGCCATGTATGGGATGATGGGCGCCCTCACCGGCTCAGGCGACCTCATCGACATGGTCACCAACGCCTTGCACGGGTATTATACGCTAGAGAATGGGTGAGGGGGAGTCCCTAGTGTCGCGTCAAGCCTAAAATCATAGATTCAATTTTTATGGACAGTTCCTCTGGAAATCCCCATTGGGATTGGGGATTGTGTGCTATGTGATCTTGAGAAAAGTCTTGATCCTTGCAGATGTGTCAAATAAAATATCG
>JANORP010000313.1:0-7752 GCA_031415375.1 Bacteroidota bacterium
CAGTTAGCAGTTGGCAGTTGCTATTTGGGTGGGAGATTGGAAATTTATGGGTTGCAGTTGTGACTGGGCTGCTGGGGCATGGGCGGATTTTTGCAATTACGGGTAGCGATGTGATGCATGGCTACCCGTAAATGCAAGGTGGATCAATTGGATATCTTGAAGGTCACTGCTTGACGATGCGCTGGTGGTAGCTGCGGCCACCTGCCTGGAGTTGAAGGAGATAGACGCCTGCTGGCAAGCCGCCTAGATCGACGGACAGCTGGTGCGAACCTGCTGGCATTTCCTTGTCTTGGATCACGGTGCGGATGGGCCGCATTTGGAGGTCTTGTACCTGCACGGTGCAGACCATGGCCGCTGGCAAGGCAATGTCGATCTGGAATTCCTTTTCAAAGGGATTGGGGTAGGCCCAGAGGTTGGGGCTTGGGGTTTGGGGCTTGGGGTTTGGGGTGGCATTGCCGTTTTGGGTGGCGATGCTATCTGGGGTGAATGCTGGGGACATGACGATCTGCCCTGCATCGATGACCATGCTGCCGCCGCCACAGGCTTGGCCGCTGGCCAAGCGGTTGGGACAAGGCACCTCGACGATCTCCAAGCTGGAATTGCTGCCATCGAACTCGACATTGCTCAACTCGATCACATTGCCCGCTTGCAGGGTCACATGGCTGTTGGGGGCAAGTGTCACGCCTGCTTGCACGGTGATCTGATCGCGCACGATGTAACTCACGTCGCCCACGATCTGCATGTTCTGGAGGGTGAGGGTGCTGAGGCAGCAGGGGACGGGGGTCTTTGTCCAATTGGCAGATGAGTCTTCCCAAACGGGATTCAGTTGATTGGAAGCTGTATCCCTTAGGAAGATGGATCCGGAGCGGGTGGTCGCACCGCAATCGTTCACGAAGAGTATCCTGTATTGATAAGTGGCTGCCGCAGTGAGGGCGGGTATCGCCAATCGGGAGAGGTAATAATCTGGCATGCCATTCTGATTGTGGTAGGTCATGTCAAATATGGGTTGCGCTGGATTGTTGTAAAGTTGTACGCGCATGTCCCTGACGTTTCCAATGTCAAGGATGCCAAGTGGATTCGCAGGTGCGGGTTGTGTTGCGATCAAGGGGCAGATTTGTCCCGATGTCTTGCTGCATTCATTTTGTGTATCGCATGGACGGGATAGATGCACATTGTCTAGGAAGAAGTATTTGGATACATCTTGTATGATGGTAAGGGCACCCGTAAAAACCAACCATCTGTTGCCTACATCTTCGTCGTGGTTGGCATTCAAGTTGAATGCCTCGGAGCGATGATACCATTGGCCTGGCACCACGTTGGCAGCATTGCTATTTTGGGTCAGTATATGAAGCCTTCTCGTATCCTTCACATCCGACAGATGCACCTTGAATTGAGCATCGTTGCAATTGAAAGGTCGCGACCAATCAAAGTCAAGCATGTAATCCCCGGAGTTCAGCACGCAGCCCAAGTCTTGCTGCACACCTTCTCTATTTCCGTCATTGGAGCAATTGAAACCAACGAAGAAACGGCCGTCTGAGGCTCGCATCAGTGTATTTTGGAGGCTGTCGGTCAATAAAAAGTTGCATGATTGTGAGTAGTAGGCATTGTGAAACGGGTAGAAAGGAAGATTCAACTGCGGGGTTGCAAACGAGTCGGTGTACCAGCCTTCATCGTCGGTCGAATTTGTCAAGATGTATTCTTCCCAAGCTGGGGGCGGATTTTGAAACCACTCTTCTCCCCATAGTGGAACGGTATTGATAAAATCTCCTTCGAACGATCCGTTGTGGATGAGGTCGGTTTGGCCAAGTGCAATGGAAGGAACCATCATGCACGCAATAAGCAATCTTCTCATAGTGGCTAGGTGTTTTAGAATGAAAACCCGACTTGGGCAGCCCAAGTCAGCAAAAAACCATCTGGCTGCTGAGCGAGGCGCACGCCGCCATCTTCCTTGAGGTAGTATGCCCTCCCATTTGACCAATTGATGTAGGCAGTAGCCCCAACGCTGAATCTGGGTAGAAAATAGTAGTTCCCTCCCAAGCCGATGCCAGCTTTGGCAACATGGTCACGGTAGAAGGTAAATGCGCTTGCGGTGGCGTCTGCCGAGGAACGATAATAACTCCCTGTCAATGCTGCAAAAAGACCCTCCAATGCATTTCGGCGATGGAAAAGGAAAAAATATTTCAAGTCCATCGCTCCCGCAAACTTGTAGTGGAGCGTCTGCTGCGTGGGGGTTACCCCAAAAACATACTGATCGGAACCCTTGATCGTGAAGCCGACCGATGGCTCGATGGTAAGTCTTCGAGCGAGTTGCAACTCGAAATAGGCCGTGACCAATCGACCACTACCATGGCTGTACAATCCCAAGGCAACCTTTTTTTGCAGTGCTTTTGTGGTAGGATCTGTCTGCGCGAAGCCCTCGAAGCTTCCATTGCTCAACAAATTGCTTTGTGCAAAGCCTTGATTGGAAATGCCCCCGACTAACATGCACAAGAACCAAGAAATGTATTTTTTCATTGTATTAGAGGCGAATGCCTATACTGATGTGATAATTGTAAGAATAATTTGCAGGGTAGATCTTCCTTCTTGTCAAGTCTCCTTGACGATTGTAAGATTTCTCGACCTCCCTTTGGAAAAACAAGAACATGATGCCAGCATTCAGTTGCAACCTGCGCCACAAGACTTGCTGGTATCCCAAGGTGGGGCCGATGGAGGTCCAATGGCTCTTAATCCTTGGTTGAGTCGTATGATCAAAAAAGAAACCCAGTCGGTCATGGCAAGCATAGATCCCTGCATAGGCGCCAGACATTAGGAAGCGGTTGCGAACGGCAAAATAGTAGCGGCCCTCGGCAGCTACAGTCCAACTGAATCTCCAGAGATAGGAGCTTCCAGGTTGTGATATCGGATTGAAGCCATACGAACCTAATGCAGAAACCCTTTTGGAAAGATTCCGTTCTACAATTGCTTGGTAGTCTGCCTTGTCGTAAGTAAGGTTGTTGACCAAGCCAATGTAAATAGCGGTTCTGCTGGAATCGCGCAATTGACCCCTGGAAAGGTTGGGCAGACAGCTGATGGCAAGCGCCATTGCGTATCCCAACAATCCACATGAAAATATTTTGGTTCTAAAACGCATAACCTACTTGCAAATACAAATATCCTGCAACGTTGAACTGATGGAGATCCTTGTACATCACAGCCCCCGCCGCGTTCCTCTGCTCTGTCCAGAGTCCCTTGCGGTAGCCCAGCTTCAAGCCACCATCGACCCGGAAATGATCCCGAAATGCCTGCTGGTAGCCTAGCAAGATGCCACCGCTCGTACCGTAGCGACGGAAGACATTGGATGCATACCCAAGCGCATTTCCATGGACGCGACTTTGAGCTACAAAGACGCCCGTATAGAGCCCGCAGAAGTATTGATCTTGCCTGAGCAGCAGGTAGCCTCTGCCCTCGATGCCAAGGTGATAGGAGTTAATCGAAGTGTATCCCCCGAGATTGCGCAATTGCGTCGCAAAGCCAAACTCGGGCTGAAAGCTGAGGCGCTCGCCGATGCGCGACTCCGCAGCGACCAAAACCGCCGCTCGAATCTGGTCATTCCTGTGAATGCCCACTTTGAGGTCGATCACCTGGCCATGCGCTACGAGCGACATCGCTATCATCCAAGTCAGGCCCAGCATAAAAGTCAAGTATCTTCTCATACCATCACTTCGTAATCGCATCCACATCTTCCCTAAGTTCGGCATTTTCCTTTTGCAATTGGATCAGGTGCAGCGTGAGTTCCTCGATTTTTTCCAGGAGCAGGGCTTGGGTCGCGCCGAGGTCCACGCCGTTTTGTTCCACCTCGCAAGCCGAGGGTAGGCCGGGCAGGTGGCCGTGGGTGGCGATGTAGGCATCGACGTCGGTGAGTGGCATGAGCTTGTAATCTGACTCAAAAACATGGTCTGCCCAGCCCGAATAGACCTTGACCTCGGTGCAGCGGATGCGCCCATCGACGCTGAGGCGGTAATCTTTGCTGTTGTTGCCGTCGATGAATGTGGTGGTGCCGATGCCGAGGTTTTGTGCGAGGATCACGGTGCCGCCAAAGTCGGTGCGGCCACCGCCCGGGTTGATGTAGAGGCGCGAGGGTGTGTTGCTGTTTGGGGTGGGGGTGGCATGCTCGATAAAGGCGTTTGCGCCGTCGTGGCCCATGCGGATGTAGTTGGCGGGATTGTTGGTTTCCACGAGTTTGAGGCTGCCGTTCACGCCCATGTAGTCGTTTGCGGGGGCGACCATGCCCACGCCGAGGCGGGTCATGAGCTCTGCCTTGCTGCGGTCGATGCGCAATACTTTTTTCATGGCAAATTGTCCCGATGCGTCATTGACCTCGATGAAGACCTCTGGCACAAAGGTGGATGGGTTGAGGCCCGCCCTGAAGGCGGCGAGTTTCACTGCGGTCTGCCCCGTGCCCATGGCGAGTCCTACCTGTGGCTGCGTGGCTTGTGTGCTGCCTTGCACCCGCAACTCGGCATTGGTGGTGGAGAAGAAGTGCAGGGGCGTGAGCGGTGCATTGGTGCCGATGCCGATGGTGCCCGACTCGGTCACGCGCAGACGCTCGACATTGTTGGAGAAGACCCGAAACGGGGCTGGGTTGATGCTGCCGATGAAACAATCGGGCGTGAGCCAGTTGCCAGCGGCGCTGTAGAGGCGTGTCGCGCAGGTAAAGCCCGTATCGGTGCCGGGTGCATCGAGCCTAAAGAGGCTGCCGTCGGGCTTGACGGCGACGACCGACTGCTGGATGCCCGCCAGGGTGCTGACTTTGAGTGTGCCATTGGGCTTGATGCGCAGCCGCTCGGCGCTTGCGGTCTTGAAGACGAGGGCCGAGCTGTCTGTCGTGCCGACAAATTGGTTGTTGGGGACGTTGGCGTTGCCCGCCATGCGCCACATGCCGTTGTTTTGGGCTGTGGCGGGCATGGCGAGGGCGATGCATGCAGCGAGAAGGACCAGAATGAGGGAATAGGGTCTTTGAGTTTTCATAAATGTATAGAACGTTGAAATTTGCAAAATAGGGCATGTCGTGTGACGTTGATGGCTGTGATGCAGTCACCTGCCACCTAGCCGATACCCCATGCACCAATATAGCCAGTGCATTTGACATCTTACGTCAAAAACGTCGGGGTATTTCAAATTTCCAGGTGCTGTAGCTTGGACTCAGGGTTGCCTGATCTATTTGTCGCTTGTGCAGCACTTACCCACAATTGGAAGTGTCGAAATACTGCGTCCATCGGCGCGCTTTTCCCCCAAACAAAGCACCCGAGGCATTGCATATCACATCTTTTTGTATAAATTGCCTCTGTAAAATCAATCACCGACAGCTAATCTCTATGAAACAACTTTTCTTTGCGCTTTGTGTCATGTTGCTCAGCCTGGCGAGCCATGCACAGCCCAATGGATATGAGTATGTGATACAGACCGACTTTGGGGATGCGCAAGACACGATCTATCCCTATGCGACGGGCCAATGGGTGCAAACGCCATGGTGGAAGAATGTGCAGCAGATAGGTGTGCAAACCAACTGGTATGGCCCACACTACATGCCGCTAGGGGCATCGTCACATGGCAAGTATGTGATGCTCGACGACGACCAATATGACTATGGTGCGATCGCTGGCAATATCCACGACCTCGAATACCGCTTGGTGCAATGCGATTTTGATTACCATCTCTACGATCCCACCACCACGAGCGGTTTTCTCGACGGCGGCACGCTCTATGTGCTGCTCACGGAGAGCGATGTGGACGTGCGCAATTTTGATGCCGATCGCCCAGAAGATTTTGAGGCCAATGGCTATGGGCAAGTGCTGTTTGAGCTGGACATCCCGCGTGGCTCGCCCACGAGCATCACCGACCCATGGTACAAGCTCTCTGGACAAAACAGCCAAAGCACGGCCTACCGGACGGCCTACGCCCTGAGCAAGAGCGCGACGGGCACGCCCGGGAGTCCATTCACTTATGTGGGCTTGGTGTGGCGGTCGCGCGACCCGTTTGCAGAGCGGATATTGATCGATGATTTTCATTTGGTGGATGTGTGTCCTGATTGTGTGTTCAGACGACCTTTGATTCCTGACAGAGGTTGCTTTGAAAATACGTGGGTTAGCCCCATTCAAAATAACTACTATTTCTATACTGCCGAAATCGCAGATTCGACGACGGGTGATATGGTGTACCATGTGGTACATCAACCAGCTAGGTTCAGTTGGGACGGAATTGGGAATGTGGGAAGCTGGAATGGGATTCAAGTCCCTTATGACAGGTCACTTACAGCCTCTATCACCTATTATAGCTGCCTACGGTCACAAAATAACGTGGGGAAAATTTCCTATTCACTCACCAGAGAGCTAGGGTGTGTGGACGTAGCTTTTGGCGGCAACAAGACTTCCTGGGAGCAAACAGGGCTTAAATTATCGCCAAATCCTGTGAAAGAAAATAGCGGGGTATTCGTGCGCATCCCTAGCTATATCGGGGAGCATGCGGTTATTAGAATTGTAACAAGCGATGGACGGGAGGTGATGAGAGTTGGTGCGACACTGTCAATTCGAAGCACAATGGGGCAAGAAATAAAACTACCTGCACTTAATAGCGGCATCTATTTTGTGGAGGTTAGATCCAATACCTTTTACGAGGCTATGAAGTTGTGTATTCAAAATTGAAAATTATCCTACCTCTATGCGATCATCATTCACCTTTTTCAGCCCGTTGGTTACCTTGCTTTTCTTGTTTTCTCAACATCAAGAAAGTTTTGGACAACAAGGATCATCCGCGACAAGGGTTTCTTGGCAGCTAGGTCTAGAGCTTTGCCTATCCAGACCAGAGGGTGATGCCCCATCCTATGTGCGGCAGTTAGCGAGTGATTACAGTACCAATTTTGGAACTCAGGCATCCTATAAGCGTTTGTGGCGACCAGGGTACGGGGTTTGTGGCTTTGCCACCCTTTGGCCAATGAAGTGGCTCGGTGTTGATCTTGGGGGAAGGCTCGGGACCTATGCTGTTTCGGATCGGTCGGAAATTGTTTACGATCCCCCCATCGGCCTAGGACTTAGCAATTCTTGGGGCCAGATCAAAACCACCTACCTTAATGTGTCGCCCAGTATTGGCCTCCGAGCAAAGTGGAAAAACCTTTGCTTGATCGTCGGGGCAGAAGCCAATGTTTTTGCTTTCGGCAAGACCTCCGTCCATGAAAAGTACCAATCCTTGCTTGGAAATACTGAGACAAATGAAAATACACGGATTGATACACAGGATCAGCCAATTTACCTCGATCCATTGCATGGTGGTGGTATTGCTGACTACTCAAATGTGACCAACAGGAACCATGGTGCGAATCCAATTTGGTTTAGCGGGTTTGCCCGATTAGAATATCGGTTGTTTGAATTAAAAGGTAGCCCCGTATTGGGATTTGCTTGGCGAGTTCCCTTCTCTGAAATTCTCAGATCTAATTCCCCTCGCTGGAGCTTTGTAAGTGTAGTGGATACAGATTTGGAAGAAATGAACTATGGCACCAAAATCAGCACGATGAGCATGCATATAGGCTGGGCGTTTTGATCCCCGTGCTTGCGACAATGTCCCCAAAATAGGATGTTTATTGAGCAGAGTGAAGCGGCCTCCCAAATGGGGCCGCTTCACTTTTTTGCACATAGCTCGGTGGGAGACGATGTAAGAAGCTAGGGCGAATGCTGCTAAATGCACAGCATAGTTTGGAAACAAGCTCCAAAGTCATTGCAA
>JANORP010000314.1:0-1892 GCA_031415375.1 Bacteroidota bacterium
CGAGCCTTGTCGTTCGACTTGAAGCAACAACAACAACAACAACTCAGATCATCACCAGCAGGAGCTACCACCACCACCACCATTGTTAACAGTGATGCCGCGTACCAGTTGATGAAAACCGTGTTGCGGTTGCATCGGAAACCCCAACATCGCGGCGGTGGTGCTGCTAGTTGCCAAAGCTTTTGGTCGACCCGTGCGGACAACGATAACGACGATTCGTCGTTGAGTAACAACAACGACAGCAACAGCAACAACAGTAATGCGCGTTTGGCCCTGCAGCAGGCACTGTGGGATCGTTGTCGCGCGTTGGACAACCATCATGCCCAGCAAATGTCACGATGTGGACAACAACGACGACTACCACCAAGCACCAACCACCATCCACGTCGTTTACTACTGCAACATGAATTGCTGTGGCTCGTTCCACAACAACATCATCAACAACAACAGTCGAGTAGCCGACGATACAATCATCACGATGATGAATCGGGATACAATCCGCTACACTTGGCCGTGTACGCAGCGGATTTGCGACAAATTCTCTTTCTCTTGCGCCACGCCGCCACAGCCGATGGGGATCGCACGACGCCGCCGCAGCGGCCCATGGAACTGTTGTACTACCATCATTCGTCCAACCACCACAACCACCACGACCCCCCATCATCCACAACACCACCCGATCATATAAACCATCACCACCAAAATCAAAATCTGTGGCGCGCACTCACGGGAACGCGGGATCGAGAAGGCTACACCCCGGCACAGTTGTTGGCATCGCGACAACAGGGGGAATTGGCGGCGTGTCGCGCCGCACTCTTGGCGCATCGGGTACCAAAACTGCGGCAACGGCAACAACAACCATCGACGGCAGCACGACCTCCCCGTGCCAGGGCCATTGTACGGGTGGGAACGGAAGATGAGACGCAGGAGTTTGATGTTCTGTCGCGAGTCTTTCAGCAGCAACAATACCACCACCAACAACAACAACAGCGACGGCGGCAGCAAAACCAAAATCAGAGTGACCAGGATGATGATGATGACAACGACGACGATGATGATGATGATGATAATGACGAACACGGTGGTGATCGGAGCAATGAACATTCGGAAATCAGGTACGGCTGCGAAGTCTTCACTTTCGGACGGGCCCACCATTGCGCACTGGGGGTGGTGGCGAGTCAGCAGGCCAAAGATCCTGCGGCCACGACTTTGTTGTCGTCCACCGGCACAGTGGTGGTGGCGACGGCCATGCGCCCGCAGCGCATTCCAGCATTTGCGCAGGATATTGTAGGACGCTCGGGCGCGGCCGTGGCGCTGGCCACGGCCACGCACCACACTCTCACCGTCACGGCGGACGGGGCACTGTACGCCTGCGGACTGGGCAAGGCGGGACGTCTGGGAACCGGGAACGAAAACCCCTGCGCCACGCCCGTGCGCGTCCGCGGAGCGCTGCAGCGACAATTTGTAGTGGCCGTGGCGGCGGCGGAGAACCATTCGCTCTGTGTGACGGCCACGGGGAGCGTGTATTCGTTTGGATCGAATCGTTTTGGGCAGCTCGGTTTCAGTAATAGTACTGCTGCTGCGTCGTCGTCGTCATCTGCTGATCCCTGCAGCACATCTCGGTGCCTGCCGCGACGAGTGGATGATCTCAAACATACAATCTGTGTCAGTGTGGCGGCTGGTGAAAAACATTCCGTTGCCTTGTCGCAGGGTGGAGAAGTCTATGTTTGGGGAGACAATAGCGCGGGACAACTCGGATTCTGCGGGCGAACCAGCAACAACAACTGCATACATAAAGTACAGCGAGTTGAGGCTTTGTGGAACTCATCATCTGGCCCGAAGAAAGCACTGGCGATTGCCGCTTCCGAAAAGGCGACTCTTGTTCTCACTGT
>JANORP010000315.1:0-20157 GCA_031415375.1 Bacteroidota bacterium
GTTTATGCCCACGATAGAGACGGCCTTGTTTGTCTTGGCTGGAGCAGACCTGGGCCTGCGGATCCAATTCAAGGCGCTGTTTTCGCAGCACAATCAACTCTTCGAGGGCAATTGGCTGCGTCTAGAACATGTGTTCCCGACGGAGCCGCCCCATACGTCGATGATCATTGCAGGCAAGGAACTCCTCGAATTTGTGACGACAGGGCAGATGGGTGAACCTGAGTTTGGGCCCTCATTCCCAGCCCAAAAGATCGAAACAGACCGTAATTGGGATGATCTTGTGCTGCCATCGGAGACCAAAAACGACATTCAAGACATCATTTCTTGGGTTACTCACGAGCAGCAAGTCATGAAGGAATGGCGGCTCGCCGAGAAGGTGAGTCCAGGTTTTCGTTGCCTTTTTCATGGCCCTCCGGGCACAGGCAAGACGTTTACAGCGACCCTCCTCGGCAAGGCAACTGGCCGTGATGTCTATCGGATCGACCTTTCGATGGTCGTGAGCAAATACATTGGAGAGACAGAAAAGAACCTGAAGGTCGTTTTTGACAAGGCGCAATCGCGGGGCTGGATCTTGTTTTTTGACGAGGCCGACGCGCTCTTTGGCAAGCGCACCGACGTCTCTGACTCCAAAGACCGCTACGCCAACCAAGAGGTGAGTTATCTCTTGCAACGCGTAGAGAGTTTCGACGGTGTGGTGATCCTAGCCACCAACAACCGCGACAATATGGACAAGGCCTTTACCCGTCGTTTCCAAGTCGTGGTGAATTTCCCGATGCCCAATGCCAACGAGCGTCTGCGCTTGTGGGAGACGGGTATGCCCGAGGCATTTGAACTAGCCCCGACCGTGAACCTGCTGGCGATCGCCGACCGGTATGAAATGGCGGGAGGTAGCATCATGAACGTGATCAGGCACTGTGCCTTGCGTGCCGCCATGCGGGGCGCGCCGATCATAGAGGAGTTTGACATGGTCGATGGTATTCGTCGTGAGTTTCGCAAGGCAGGGCGAATCCTTAACTGAGTTTTTTCATTCAAGGAAGGCAACGATTCATCGAGGCTCTGTTTTTTTGCTTCCAAAAAATATTTTTTTTGTGCTAGGCCTGACATTTGTCGTGACCATAGTCATGAATTGCTGGAAATCAATCATTTTTTCAAATGATGGGAAACACAGGCAAGAAATGTGGATAACTTTGGCTGTGGTGGGCTTGCAAAACACTGCGATATGCCGCAAATTTAACCATCAGTAGAAACGGAGTTTTTCAATAGCAATAATTGTTCTAATAGATAGCTAAAGCCCTCGATTTTTGTGACGTCCTAAACGTTGTAATGAATTGTCAGTGTCACAACGTTTTTGTTGTGTCTATTTGTTTGAGATTGTTTGTGATTTTGTCCGCATATCGGGCCTATATTGTTATGTTGTAGAATCAAAATTTGACCACGAATAGTTCAGCAAGATGATTAATGAAGCTTTGACATTTCTAGTCGCGCAATTGAATGAGTACTTCATTTCAAAAATGGGTGCCTCTGCAATGCTGGGCGGTGGAGGATTTGTGGTACAGAAGCGAATTGTCAAAAACAATGGTGATGAGGTCGTGGGAGAGAACAAGATCGTTTGCCAATTGGTAAATGTGGAGGAGGAGCGGGTCGGCAAAGCGCAATTGCCAGTTGCGCCGCCATCGGGATCTAGTTTTCCCGTGCGCAATCCAGAAATTCGTGTCAATTTATCGGTACTATTTACAGCGATTAGTCCTGCTACGACCGATGCGCTAGGTGACGATGAAATAGAATATGTCACCTCCATCAAAATGCTGGCCTATGTGATACAATTCTTTCAATATCGTCATGTATTTTCGACGGAAAATTCCCCCTCGCTTCCAGCGTCGGTGGGAAATATTCTCGTAGAATTGTATCCCATCTCCCTAGAAAACCAAAACTATCTCTGGGCATCATTGGGGGCAAAATACAGGCCCTCAGTTGTTTATAAAGTGCGACTCATCACGATCTTTGAAGATACGTTCTCCGAAGTCGTGGGCGTGCCAAGGACATTGAACTCCAATTCCAATAACCTTTCCTAAGCCAAGCCATGAGTCGCCACTACAAAGTCTTCACGGAAATCGACCTGATGCATGATTATTATGCCGAGGGTTCCTGTGGTGACATCGTTGTGCAGCCCACAGCTGATACTGCGGCATTACTTCCGAAATATCGGTTGCGTTGGGGATCGGTGCGCAAGCAGCGTGCAAGCAGTTTTCAATTGTTGCGCGAGCAAATTGATACATCGACGCCTTTGGTAGATCTTCCCGTCAATTTCCTGCTGCGGTTTGAGATGGCACTCACCAATGAGGCCTTTTTGAACTTTACGGAAATTCCCCGCAAAAGCAGCCGCGAAATATTCTTATTTGGAAACCAATCCTCGGGCACCTCACTCACAGGAGCTATTTATGAGAAGCTGGATCTCGTGGGGCATACTGCGCAAATAGAGGGGTTTACGGGCGCCACGACAGTGACTGCCATCCCCGTTGCCGGTGGTGCGTCCGTCACGGCAGTTGCCTTTCAGCAGGCAGGTGCTTGGGTCGCAAGGCTCGACCTGGAAAATGCACCCATTGGCGTCTTCGACTTGACCTGGACGGTCGCCTCTGTGCCGTTCTCAAAACGAATTTACCATGATGCGGGACTCGTAGGCAAGGGACTTTTTGGGATCCTGCACCTGCAACAAGGGAATTCCTTGGTGATTGGAAGTGGTTATACACAAGCATTTAAGGCCCGCAAGGAGAGCTGGAAATATTATGTGCTTTTCAAGGGCGCTAGCGATATCGGAACCAATTTTGTGGTTGAACATCCGAGCTTGAATTTCAATCGTGTAGCTTTCAATTATCCCTCCTTATCCAATGTGGCAACTGGCGATCTTGCGCTCGACACGGCCATGTTGGTAAGCAATATCAAGGTGGCAGCAAGATTTGAGTCCACCACGCAAGTCTCGTACCAAGACGCTGCTCGTTCTTTCATCGCCCTTCGCCGTACGGCAGGTACTGGGGCTGGAATTGTCGTGAAACACTTACCCAACCCAGCATTGGGAGACCCCAATGCTGCAGTGATTGTGATCGTGGATCCGCCGCTTCCTTGATTTAGATACTGTTTTTATTCAATAATTCGTCACACCTTTAAAATAGGCAGGCAATGGCTTTAGACACAAGAACACCCGGCGTTTACGTCCAGGAAGTATCGATCTTCCCACCTTCCGTCACCTCGGTGGCGACAGCAATTCCAGCATTTATTGGTTATACCAACAAGGCTGCTGGCACGATTGCTCGCATCAGCTCGATGAACGATTACGTTGACAATTTTGGCGGGCCACATAAATATGTCGTCGTCAATGTCACCAACCCAGCTGCAGCAACAGTTACTTTCGGTGCAAAGAACTTTATTCTTTACTACGTGATGCAAATGTACTTTGCAAACGGTGGTGGGCCATGCTATGTGATTTCAACAGGAGATTATGCATCAACGCCTTCTGAAACACACTTCGCGACAACTTGGAAGGTAGGTCCCGCCTTTTCCAAATTGGTTTTGGAAGACGAGCCTACCTTGATTGTAATGCCGGAATTGCAACTTTTGGGTGCAGACAAGGCTTATGGCGTATATGTACTTGCACTTGAGCAATGTTTGAACCTCCAAGATCGTTTTGTGATCATGGATGTGAACCCAAATATCGTGACAGCGCCTGGGCCTGGCGTCAATACCATATCTGAGTTGCGTGACCGTATCGGAACACAAAACCTGAAATATGGTGCCGCTTATTACCCTGATTTGGTAACATCACTTGCCTATCCAGCATCCGCTGTTACTTTTACAGGCAACGCGACTTTGGGTACAACAGCGACGATGGCCGATGCAATCGCGAGTACAGATGCTAACATTGCTGGTGCTTGGTTGAGTGTCGAGAAAGCTGTGCGGAAAGCATTGGATGCGCAAACGATCACCTTGCCACCTAGCGGTGCCATCGCAGGTGTCTATGCTGCAACCGACCGTAGCCGTGGTGTCTGGAAGGCTCCAGCCAACGTGAGTTTGAACGGCGTGCTGAAACCAACGGTCACCATCACACACGACGATCAGCAAGATCTCAACGTGCCCACCAATGGCAAGGCGGTCAATGCAATTCGGTCATTTACAGGCAAAGGAACCCTCGTATGGGGCGCCCGCACATTGGCTGGCAATGACAATGAGTGGCGTTATGTCCCCGTGAGGCGCTTGTTTATCATGATCGAGGAGTCGGTGCGCAAAGCGACCGAGTTTGTGGTCTTTGAACCCAATGATGCCAATACTTGGCTCAAGGTGAAAACCATGATCGAAAACTACCTCAGCAACCTCTGGAAAGACGGTGCCCTCGCAGGTGCAGTTCCAAAAGATGCCTTCTTTGTCAAGGTCGGCCTCAACCAGACGATGACCGCCCAAGACATCCTCGAAGGCAAGCTCATCGTGGAAATGGGACTCGCAGCCGTGCGCCCTGCGGAGTTTGTGATCTTGAAGTTCTCTCACAAATTGCAAGAATCCTGAGCAGAGCCATCATGGTTGAGCTTCTACAGTGCCCTGTCGGGCGAAACTGTAGCTTGATGATGAGCTTATTCAAAAAATATTATGGCTGAATACAAAACACCTGGGGTATATGTCGAAGAGATTTCGACCTTTCCCGCATCGGTCGTGAGGGTTGCGACAGCTGTGCCGGTCTTTATCGGTTACACTGAACTTGCCGACGCTGATGTCCTTAATAAGCCAGTCAAGGTAAAATCGTTGGTGGAATACCAACAACTCTTTGGCGGCGAACCTAGCGATCCACTTGATCGCATGATAAGCGTGAACGTGAACGAAACGGGTGGCGTGATTGCAGCCTCGGTAGCGCTTCGTTTTTACCTTTATCAATCTCTACGCCACTTTTACGCAAATGGCGGTGGAGATACCTACATCTTGTCGGTAGGGGCATATTCCAATGCCAATGAGGCAACGCGTATGGCTGCGATCATAGCCGCATTGGCGGTACTGGAGCGTGCAGATGAGCCGACTTTGATCCTTACACCTGATGCATTCGCATTTGCATCAGCTGCCAACTTGGGAACGGTACAGGCCAAAGTCCTGGAACACTGCGCCAAGATGCAGGATCGTTTTGGCATCTTGGATGTGCAGGCTGGGGCCGATGCGCTTGCCAGTGCAAGCACCTTCCGAGGCGCCGTGGGCCAGCAAAATCTTAAGTATGGTGCAGCCTATTTCCCGCCGCTTGCCAGTTCCTTGGGACCTGATGGCCCGGTTGGATTGAGTAGTATCGGCCTGAAGAATGCAGCTGGAGTTGCGATTACATTGACAGACTTAGCGACCGCTTCAGGTGATCCTGTGATCACTGCATTGAGCGCTACAGCGAGCGATCGATCGAGGCTCCCGAGTCGAGGTACTCTGAATGGCTATGTTGCATCCTACAATGCGATCGCTGAAACTGCCAACAAAGCAGAGTTAATCGCTCGCGCAGATTTGATCGATCAAGTCACGACCGTTTTGTATGGCTTGCGTGCACAGGTTCCAGCATGGCAAAATAGCAAGATCGCCGATTATCTCTTGCCGATCTTGTCAAATACGGTTTCGCCGACTCAGGGCTTCTTGAAGACCAAGTTGAAGGAACTCTATGCATTGGACACAGGGTTTGCGTTTTCTGGAATCACTACTCCAGCTCCTACTACGGCTCCTACAGCATTGGGTGAAGTGCTTTCGGGAGCTTACAACGTTAGCCCATTTAACTATGCGATTGGACCAGTTGCCACTGCTCTGCCAGCAGCCTATGGTGCTGCAAATCGCGATGTTGCCCTGCAGATTGCAGATGCAAGATCGGCCTTCAACGCGATCTTCCAGACTGCTTATGATTGGTTGAAAGGCGTGGTCGCGTTGGCCGATCAATTGGAATCACAGCTCATCGGCTCAAGCAAAGTTTTGGCCGATATCAGGGATGCCGTGGCTTCTGCAGGCTACACCCTCCCACCTAGCGGTGCGATTGCGGGCATCTATGCCACGGTCGATGCCAGTCGTGGTGTCTGGAAAGCCCCTGCGAATGTGAGTCTGGCTGCAGTCGCCTCCGTCGCCAAGATACCAGACGATGGTCTGGCCAATCTCAACGTCGATGTCACTGCTGGCAAGTCCATCAATGCGATCCGTTTCTTCCGTGGGCAGGGCATCCTCGTCTATGGTGCGCGCACACTTGCTGGCAACGACAACGAGTGGCGCTACGTGCCTGTGAGGAGACTGTTTATCATGGTCGAGGAATCTGTGCGCAAGGCCAGCGAGCCTTTCGTATTTGAGCCCAACGACGGCAATACTTGGCAGCGCATCAAGGCCATGATCGAGAATTTCTTGCTCGGTGTATGGCGCGACGGCGGCTTGGCAGGTGCAGTACCCAAAGACGCCTTTTTTGTGAAGGTAGGCCTGGGCCAAACCATGACCGCCCAAGACATCTTGGAAGGTAAACTCATCATCGAGATCGGCATGGCGGCCGTGAGGCCCGCCGAGTATGTGATCTTGAGGTTCTCGCACAAAATGCAAGAGAGCTGATCCTCACAGCAACGCAATTTTATAATCATTTAGGCCGCGTGGCCGATCCAATTTAGTGAACATCAAAATTTCAAAGATCAAATATCATGGCTAGTTATCCATTGTCAGTATTTCATTTCACCGTCTCTTGGGGCGGAGCCAATGTCAGCTTCCAGGAAGTATCAGGCTTGAATATTCACCGTGAAAAAATCCCCTACCGTGGTGGTGCGTCGCCCGAATACAATGATACCGTAATGCCCGGTCGCCCAGGCTTTGATGACATCGTCTTGAAGCGCGGCATTTTTGCTGGCGATAGCGATTACATCAAGTGGTTGCTCACCATCAAACTCAATGATGTCGAGCGCCGCGACCTCACCATCAGCCTCTTGAATGCCGAGCACGCCCCTGTCGTGACATGGAAGATCAAGAGCGCTTGGCCACTCAAAGTCGAAGGCCCAGGTCTCAAAAGCACAGGCAACGAGGTCGCCATCGAGTCCATCACCCTTGCACACGAAGGCGTGACGGTCGAGTTCAGCTGATCGTCATCCTA
Organism: Bacteroidota bacterium; assembly: GCA_031415375.1. Lineage (GTDB taxonomy): Bacteria > Bacteroidota > Bacteroidia > J057 > JADKCL01 > JADKCL01. The sequence goes on from JANORP010000315.1 coordinate 7,112, forward strand.
ATATCATCGCGATGAATTATTATCCACCCGTTGGTTATTTCTTCACGGTGAGTTTTCGCAATGGCGCAGGAGGATCCCCGTTGGATCAGTTGAAAAGTACCGTTTTTGACACCAACTTCAAGGAGGTGTCGGGCTTGACAGCTGAGATCCCAGTGGAAAAATACCAGGAAGGGGGTGTGAATGATTTTCAACACCCCCTTCCAAAGCCTGCTCAGTTCACCAACATCATCCTCAAGCGGGGATTGTTGTTGGAGTCTGAAATCGCGCATTGGATGCAAGATGCCCTCGAAAATTTCAAGATCGTGCCCAAGGCGCTCACCATCGTGTTGCTAGGCCCTAGGGGGATTCCCTTGGCCGCATGGGACGTGACAGGTGCCTACCCCATCAAGTGGGAAATCTCTGGCTTCAACGCCATGGACAATGCCATCGTTATCGAATCCATCGAGCTCACATGCCAAAAGCACCGTCGGCTCTTGGTACCTAGTCCATTTTAACCGAGGGCAATCACAATGCCAATCCAAATCAGAGAGTTGATCATCACGGCCACGGTCGAGGAAAACAAAGGGGCATCACAGATGCCCATGTCTGCCCATACCAAAGCCGAGAAAGAAGCTCACTCACGCGAAGACCTCGTGCAAGAATGCGTAGATCAAGTTTTGAGAATCCTTAAACAACAAGGGAGGCGATAATGGCTGATTTATTGGGTGGGAATGGTGAGCTTACCAAGCTGAAGATTACCTCTTATACTGACCCTGAGCAAAATACGAAGGGAAAGGTCTTTACTGCGTTTTATAATCCTACTTCGTTTTCTGCAGTTTATGGCGTGAAGTATGCGGAACTCGCTAAGGCGACCCCCAACTCCAAGCATGAGATGCGATACGCGGGCTACGAACAAGCAGCCTTTACGATAGAATTGTTGCTGGATGGAACGGGGGGGTCTATTCCGAGTGGAGCCGGAGACACTGCTCCAGATGTCGATAAACAGATCGCTGAGTTTCAAAACCTCGTATATGGTTACGATGGGAAAATACACCGCCCCAATTACTTGCGATTGGAGTGGGGAGAAACATTGAAGGATCAATGGGTGGTCTTATACACTGTAACGATCACGAAAGACCTTTTCAACTCCAAAGGAAAGACCTTGAGGGCAAAATTGAATTGCCAATTCAAGGAGTATTCCTATATGGAATTGATCGCGGCTGAGATGGAGAAGAAGTCGCCTGACTTGACGCATGTGCGCGTCGTGAAGCAAGGCGATCGGTTGCCTTTGATGTGTGCAGCTATCTATGAAGATGATCGCTTATATTTGGAAGTGGCTCGATACAATGGGTTGACCGATTATCGAAATCTTGTCCCTGGGCAAAAGATCTATTTTCCACCACTGAAAAATAATGCAAAATAGCAGACAAAGCAATGGGGAAAAACATTGGCTCAGTTACGATTAAGCTCAAAGCAAATGGAACGGACTATGCCGATACCTCTGTATTGTCATTGGCAATTTTCCATGCTGTAAATACGATTTCATCAGCAGAAATATCATTGTTTGATGGGGATATTTCCAAACAAGAATATGCAATAAGTGGCGATGCCAATTTTGCCCCTGGGATGGAAATGGAAATAGCCATTGGACATGGTCCAGCAGTGGAGCCTTTGTTCAAGGGGATCATTGTACGCCATCAAATCAAATCCTCATCCAAAGGTGGAACGTCGCTCCATTTGGAAATCAAACATAAAGCAGTCAAGATGTCGCATATTCGCAAAACGCGCCATTTTTTAGACAAAAAAGACAGTGATATCATTGAGACCCTGATCAATGACAGTGGGGCTTCGCCTGAAGTTGATAGCGATTTCGAGGTGGAGCATGAAAGGATGATCCAATACAATATTACAGATTGGGACTTTATGGTTTTGCGCGCTGAAGCGAATGGGAAGGTCGTGTTTATTGATGAGGACAAAGTGGTTGTGGCTACCCCAAAGATTAAGCCTGCCAAAGAACCCCACGCCAAATTGGGGGACAATGTCTATGAATTTGAGGCAGAAGTGGAGACGCGAGACCAATTCAAAGCGGGAAGCGCCATTTCTTGGGATCATAGTAGCCAGGAGATATTGGATCAAAAGGCAAAGGATGCGAGCGCTAAAGCGCCTGGTGAGCCAGCTTCTTCAAAATTGGCGGAGAGTATGGGGCCGGCAGAGTTTAGATTGCGTCATCCAGGTGAATTGGGTGATAGCGAATTGGTTGCATGGAGCACTGGAAAGCTGCTCCGCAGCAGTCTGAGCAAGCTCAGAGGAAGGATACAGCTTCTGGGAGATGCAAAATTGAAAGTGGGTGGCACCATTAAATTGGAGGGTTTTAGCAACACTTTTAATGGAGATGGTTTCATCGGTGCAGTGCGACACAGTGTTTCGCATGGGATATGGCTCTCTGATATAGAATTGGGGCTAGATCAAGAGTCTCATGCGGAGAAAGTTCCTGCCGTGTTTGAACCCGCAGCTTCTGGACTTCTGGCCCCGATGCGTGGCTTGCAAATTGGAGTCGTCAAAGAAATCACAGGCGACCCACAGAGCTTTTTCCGGGTACAAGTCAAAATGCCCACGGTCGATGACAGCGAAGATGGGATTTGGTGCCGCGTCGCGCGCCCAGATGCAGGCGCGAGCCATACAGTTTTTTGGCAGCCACAAGTAGGGGACGAGGTCGTCTTGGGTTTTCTCAACGAGGATCCACGTCATGCCATCGTATTGGGTTCGCTCCACAATACCGACGCCAACAAGCCCCCCATTGAGGGCAACGACGAGTACAAAAAGCGCGGCATTGTCACCCCCGAAGGGTTGAAATTGACCTTCAATGACGAAGACATCAGTGTGATCTTGGAGACCCCCAAGGGCAAAAAGATCACGGTGGATGAAAAGGAAGGTGTGATCAGGCTGGAAGATGAACTCAACAACAAGATCGAGATGAGCAAAGACGGCATCTTGATCGAAAGTGGCAAAGACATTATCATCAAGGCCACGGGGGATGTCAAGGTCGATGGTGTGAACATCGAACAAAGTGCGCAAGCACAATTTAAGGCCGAGGGCACGGCAGGGATCGAGGTGTCTTCATCTGCCAATGCCGTCTTGAAAGGTGCAATGGTCCAAATCAATTAATCCAGAATCAGAATCACCATGTTATCTAAAGATCTCAGCGAAAGTAATTTTCTTGGAACAGGATGGGGCTTTCCGCCAGCGTTCAATAAGCACAAAAAGAGCGTCGAGATGATTTCGGGCGAAGAGGACATCATGAGCAGCTTGGAGATCTTGTTTTCCACAAGCATTGGTGAGCGCATTATGCGCATAAAGTATGGGAGTCAAGTACCAAGCATGGTATTTGAGCCGCTCGATAGCTCGCAAAGAGCCTCTCTGAGTTCTCATGTAATGCGAGCAATCATTTTATACGAGCCCCGCATCAAGCCGCTCGACGTGCGCGTCGATATGGACTATCTCGAAGGAAAGGTTACGATTTCCGTCGATTTCTCAGTGGTGACCACCAACAATCGCCGCAATTTTGTTTATCCCTTTTACATCATTGAAGGAACGGAGGTGCGCAAATGAGCAAATGTTGCAACGTCACGAATGCTTTGCGGCGCGATGGTACGAGCCAAAAGCAGCGCTTTCCATTGGAATTGGCAGAGAGCTACGTCCAAATCGACGAGCGCAGCCATGCCGATATCCTCAACTTTACCCACAAGTTGGCTGAGCAGATCAGCTACTATCAGGACAATGCGATTCAGCAAGGCAACGATCCCATCCCAGATGGGACTTGGGAAGCCTTTTTTCAAGATGACCTCAGTTTTATTTTGGCTGAGGTCTCGCTCTTCGATGTCGAGAAGAGCAAGACAGATTTTGCCAGGTGGATGGATCGGGCGAGGCTGCTTTTGGATGCATTGATGCACGTTGATGGGCAAACTCCGTCCCAGAATGACGCGGATGAACTAAAAAAACTTTTCCAGAAGCTGTTCGAATATTTTCTGCTGCCTCCAGTGGATGGTGCAACTGAACCAATGCCATTGCCGCTCAAGATGAGTATATGGCTGGACATGTTGCCTGAGAGTAGCCTTTTTGCTGATGAAAAGGAGTATTCTTTTAGAGATTTGATACGAGATGGGCAGTCGCGCCTGAATGCACTTTGGAATAAACTGCAAATCGCCTATCTCGAAGCGGCTGAGTCTGGCTATGGCCTCCCATTGATCACCGAGTGGACAGTTATTGATACTGATTTAACAGATGGAACTAATGCTTGGTCCAAATGGAAGGATTCAGGTTGGGACATGATCGATGAACGACCCAGCCTGGTCTTTTTCTATTTCCCCACCGATGGGGAAGATCTCCATGAATTGGGGAGGGTATTGGATTTGCTGGGGGTATGCCAGAATGCATTTGTCGGGACACTGGAAAACCTCAAAACCAGTGTGCCCATTTATTTGGAGCAGAGTCTCGCCACCTACCCCTATCACGATCCTCAAAATGGATTGTTTTTGGCGTTCTTGCAACTGTTTGATTATGCCAAGGCCCACATTAATAGCTTGGGTCGCAAGCATTTATTGTATTTCTACAAAGACATTTTGCGCTTTGCAGAGCGTGCAGCAGTCCCAGATCAGGCTGCCGTGATCATGCAATTGCGCAAGGGCGTGGAGCGACACCTGATCGAACCAGGGACTTTGCTCAAAGCGGGCAAAGACCCCGATGGCAAGGCGCTCTTTTTTGAGGTGCCAGAAGAAATCGTGCTCAATCAGACGGCTGTAAAGCAACTCAAATCGGTCTATGTGGAGCGCGAACCTGAGACCGAGGAGAATCGCGAGGAGGAGAAAAGAGAAGAGGCGAAGAAGCGTGCCCTTGAACCATTGACTGGAGGTGGTGCTGGCACCAACAGCAAAACGAGTTCCAATTCTGGTACCACTACAAGCAGCAAAACAGGCACCAATGAAATTGTTGAAAGTGCGGAATTCGTTCGTAGGGATATCTTGTCCGAGACCAGGGTGAGCAGCGATCGTGTCGTGCTGGCAGAGAAAAAATCGGTCTCCAAAGAATTCACCAGGAGCAAAGCAAGTACGGCCTTTGAGGGACGCCTCTCATTCGGTGCCTTGACGTTTGCACAGGCGGTCAGCAGCGGCAACGCCGCTGCCCTGATCGGGCCAAAACCTGTCCTCAATGTGCCCATCAAGTCTGCGATCGTCACACCTGTGGCTCCCGTCAAGATTCCAGACTTTATCAAGGCGGTGAACCCCACCCAAGGCAATCTTAGCAACCCGCGCGTCCTCAATATCTATGCTGCGCCCGTCGCCAACTCAGCCGACGGATTGGGGGCAGAACTGCCCAAGGATGAACCCAAATGGAATATGTTTGGGGAGCCGCAAATGCACTTGAACTCCAAGGATCGCACGATGCCCGATGCAGAAATGGGATTTGCGGTCGCTTCGCCACTGTTTTTCATGCATGAGGGATTGCGTGAGGCCATACTTACCTTTGAGATTCCTAAAGACAGCGATCATCCTTTTGACAACTATATTTTACCCGATATCCTCAACACGGTCGCTGCCCGTGAATATGCGATTTTGAACGGCTTGCGTGCGCAGTTTACGATGGAAAAAGGCTGGGGTGATGCGCGCATCGAATCCGTGTTTTTGGTGCGGGACAAAGAACAATTCAAATACCTTTCCGCCACTGACTTCATCTCGCAATTGGGATTGGAGGGAAATACTTGGGACACCGAGAAAAGCTATTTGCTCAGCATCAAGGTGGTGCTCGACGAGGATGTGAAGGCTTGCGTGCCCTACCAAGAAAGTGTACATCAGCTTCAAATGAGCACGCAATGGCCTGTGATCAAGCTATCATTCAAAGGAAGGTCGTTTACCGCAGAACCCTTGGGCTTGCCTGCGTTTTCATCCTCGCTTGCCTACAGTGAAAAGAAATTGATGCTCTTTGGGGGGCATGCCTATATCGGGAAACCGAGCGCAAAGATTTACTCATCGTTGAAGGCACCTTTGGACAAATATGAACGACTCCCAAACTTTGAGCTGCTCAGGGATCTTCAGGCGCCTTACGATCCCACGAAATATTACAGGTTGGAAGACAACGCCGTTGTCTTGTACAATGGCAATATTTATCGGTTGATCAATCCCTATGACAAGGAACCTGAGGCTGCCTGTGAGAATGTGCGGACATCGGGTGCGGATATTTTGGTGAAAAATACCCAGATAGGAATTGCACAAAGTCAGCTCACAAATCTGCGCCTCTCCCAGGCTGGCTTGGAGGTCATGACAACGATTTCTGCTGAGACCTTCCTCTCGCCGAGGCCGCGTATAAATGTTGGGAACGTGCCACAACTTGCGGACAATGTTGTCGATGTCGTACCAAAACCCGAAAAACGACCAGACACCTCACCCTTTTATTGGGAGTTGGTGGATCTTACAACCTGCATCTACGACTACCTGCAATACTTCAAGCCCACAAAGCTGAATCTGCGGGTAGATGTCACAGGTGTCACAGGCGTGGTGCTCGAAAATGATGCGGGGAGACTCAAACCCAATAAGCCGTTCCAGCCATTTGGAGCCGCTCCAGCTGTGGGTTCGCGGTTTTACATCGGCTCCAAGGAGGTTTTTGGGAAGCAGCTCACCAAGCTGGAGATTTCCCTCACATGGCAGGGCGTTGCAGCGCAGATCGGCAATTATTACAGTGAATACAGGCCCGTCATGGGATTGCCGCCAGACATTGTCAATCAGCCGGTTGTCGTCAACAATAACAATGCCAACGAAAGATCAATGGTTTTGCCGGCTGTACCTGGCACGCCTCAAAACTCCTCGTGGACAGTCGATGTAAGCATCTTGTACGATGGCAAGTGGGAGCCTGTGAAAGTATGGAATGCCACAACAAAAAAGTATGATGCTTACGCCCCGGCGCTTTTCAAGACCCAGGACGCAAAACTCGCCAATGTCATCGCCTACAATGCAGAAAGTTTTGTGCCCTTTAGCCGCGATCTCGACCTCTCAGAGCCCGCCAAGCTCGACTCCAATACCCCACGCGGTTTCCTGCGTCTGGAACTCAAGACACCCATGATCGCCTTCGGGCATGAGGTCTATCGCGATTTGTATTTGAAGGAGGTGTATCGGGTCGCAAAAGTGCTGGCTGGAAAGACAGATGCTGCATTGAATACTCCAGCGGGAAGCGCCGACCCTACCTTCCCCAGCGAACCCTACACCCCGATCGTCAAGGAATTCAAACTCAATTACAGCTCCAAAGCCGTGATTAATTTTGGATCTGAAATGGAGAATGCCGCCAGTTATGCCGCGCGTGTCGATCAATATTTCCATCTCCATCCATTTGGGCATACAGAGGAGCATCCATTTTTGAAAAAGGGGATTGCTATCGTGGCAAAATTGCCCGAAGATGGCTACTTGTATGTAGGCCTTGACGGCCTCAAACCGCCCAGCACCCTCTCCATGCTCTACCAATTGGTCGAGGGCAGTGGTGATCCCGATTTGGAAATGTTTACGCCCGCTTGGAGCTTTCTTTCCAGGAACGATTGGAAGGAAATCATAGCCCGCGATATCATCGCCGACTCTACGACCGGCATGATCACCTCGGGTGTGATGCGCTACAATTTAAAGTCAGAGATCAGTCTCGGCAATACACTCCTTGCGGGCAATCTCCATTGGCTGCGGGCCAGCGTCAAGAGCAATGTGCCCGCCAACCTCAAAGTGATCGACATCGTGGCGCAGGCAGTCTTGGCAAGATTCATCGACCAAGGAAACAACCTTGCCCACCTCGCCAAATCGCTCTCCAGCGGCAGTATCAATGGCCTCAAGATCAATGATCCCGAGGTCAAGCAGGTCGTGCAGCCCTATGGCAGCAACGGTGGCAAACTGCCCGAGCAAGCCGATGCGCTCATCACACGCGTGAGCGAGCGCCTGCGCCACAAGCAACGCTCGATCACCATCTGGGACTACGAGCACCTCGTCTTGGAAGCCTTTCCAGGCATCTACAAAGTCAAGTGTCTCAATCACACCGCGCTCCCACTCAACGCTGGGTCGGGTACAGATTGGGAAATCGCTCCCGGTCACGTCACCGTCATCTGCATTCCCGACGTGCGCAACCGCAACGCAGTGAATCCATTTGAACCCAAAACCTCTGTGCGCACGCTCACCGAGGTGAAAAACTACCTCTTGAAATACACGTCGCCTTGGGTCGATTTGCGCATCGCCAATCCCGTCTTTGAGCAATTGAGCATCACCTGCAAAGTGGGATTTGCAGTGGGCAAAGATCCCGGGTATTACACCAGCCAATTGGAAGTGGCTTTGCAGCAATACCTCTCCCCATGGGCATTTGACCTGCAAGATGACATCATCTTTGGCGGCAGCGTTCATCGCTCGCAGATCATCCGGTTTATCGAGCAGCAAGACTATGTGGACTTTGTGATCAATTTCAGCATGAGTCATACCTCGCGCGATGGCGAAGAAAAGGGTCTGAGCGAAGCCAAAGCCAAGACAAGCCGATCGATCATCGTCTCGGCGCAGCACCACAATATCACAAGTGGTGATGCCACCTGCGAAGATTGTAGGCGGCTAGCGACTACTGCCGCAACTCCGGATACCAAAGAATGCTGTAGCAACCCTTGTTGCAAGAATTAAAATCAAAAACAATGGTCCTCGAATCGAATTCCATCTCTCGCCCCACCGCGCCAGACCCTAGTCTGGATTTTGATCGGCTCTATCAAGAAGGACTCAAGCATATCGAGGCCCTATCAGGAAAGATTTGGACCGACTACAATGCCCATGATCCAGGCATCACCATTTTGGAAGTGCTATGTTATGCCATCACTGAGCTCGGCTATCGATGTGATTTTGAGATTGGGGACATCATCAATGCGCGTGGTGCCAACAACATTGTCAGCGAGTTTTTCAACCTTGCGGAGGTCGCGTCTAGTGCTCCGCTCACTATCAACGATTACCGCAAGCTCCTCATAGACCTGCCCAACTACAAAAATGCTTGGTTGGAAAAACTCACTGAGCCAGATCTAGTGCTGTTGCTTGATAAAAGCAAGAAAGAGCCATTCTTTAGAAATCTTGCAAAAGCGAACAATTCCAAGAAAACGGTCGAAGCATGCAACGATATCAATTGGCAAAAAGGAAAGGAAGTAGTACCTGCCTCCAATCCGCCCGCAAACGATGTTTTTTCCAAAGTTGATGCAACAGCAGATCCAAGGTTAAGCAAGTTGTCGTCAGACAACATGAGTGCTGCACTTGCACTCAATCCCAATGTTGTAGGGCGCTATTCCGCAGCCAACTTGGCGGTTCAAAACGAGGCCATTCCCGCCAAGGAAATCAAGATCAAGGGCCTATACAATGCCTATTTGCAGTTTGAGGAGCATCCAGTGTATGGGAATCTCAATGACAACTCACTGACCTATGCATTCCTCATACTGCCCTATCTCGATTACAAGGAAGGCACAGAGCCTGTCAAGGTTCCATTTACATTTGAAGTCGAGTTTCCATTGTATGAAACAACTGTCATCCAATTGGATCGTCTTACCGCAGTCATTGAACGCATTCATCTCCTCGAGTTTTTATTCAGGATCGATCTAGTCTCTATCGATGAGCAAGTTGGAGAAGATTATGTGTACAATGTAACGATCGTGCTCAATAAGCTTGATTTTAATCTCGAGTTAAAATTGACACTGCGCCTGATCGACAATCAAGACAAAATTACATCGAAAGAGTATTTCAGGCTGCTGCTCGAGCGTGAGCTGTCAGGGGAAATCAATTTGATGAAGCCAGCTCCAGCTCCAAAGGAGTTTACGATCATTGATTTGATCATCAAGTTTCTCAATCGGCGCAAACTGATACGTGGTTTTTTGGGCGATGCACGCGCAGCACTAGCCCGCAACCGCAACCTTTGCGAAGATTTCGATCAGCTCTACCCGATGGGCTTGCAGGAAATCGGCTTAGACATTGCTTTGGATGTCGTGGCAGGCACCAATGTAGAGCGTGTACTTGCCGAGGTGTATCACCTCACAGAGCGCTACCTGTCCCCGACAGTGCGCTTCTACTCACTCCGAGAGATGCTCGACAAAGGTTATACTGCCGAAGAGATTTTCAGGGGCCCAAAATTGGAAAATGGCTTCATTGACGAGCACGAGCCAGCATTTAACCTGCAACGCGATAAGATCTATACCTCAGATCTGCTGAGAGAATATATGAAAATAGAGGGCGTGCGGGTCGTGAGACGGCTCGCCCTGTCACGTTACAAGGAGGGCGTGCGTGTCAATTACGATGCGACCGAATGCATCATTCTCGATTCGCCAGGTCGATTCCTCACGCGCTTGAACACCAATCGTTCCAAGGTCGTCATGGATGCCGGCAATGGACGCATCGAGACTGTGAACATGGTCGAGGCACGTAAATTGTTCAATGAACTCAAGGCCTTTGACCAACTTACAGGCAAGGGCGGTGCCCTCGAATTTGACCTCCCTGCCACAGAAGAACCCAATTTGGAAGCCTATTACAGCATCCAAAATGAATTCCCTGCAAATTATGGCATCGGCATAGAAGGTGTGGCCGAGAATGAGCCAATGGCACGCAAAGTGCAAGCCAAGCAGCTCAAAGCCTTCCTGCTATTCTTTGACCAGGTCCTCGCCAATTTCCACTCGCAATTGGCCCACGTGCGTCAATTGTATTCCCACAGCGAGCAGGTAGAGCGCACCTACTTCACGCAAGCATTGCTGGATGTGCCACAAGTGCAGGGCTTGTTTGCAGACTTCATGAAGTCGATCGAAGGCGATACCAAGCCGCAAGGGCAGCGTTACGAGGATTTTCTAAGTGAGAAATTTGAAGAATACCTCGTAGATACCAATCGCCCAGATTTTTATCCTGACAAAGTCAACCAATTGGCTGAGGATCAGGCGACCTTCCAAGATCGTCGTAAGCGTTTCCTAGACCACCTTCTCGGGCGGTTCAACGAATCCTTTAGTGAATATGCGGCCTACATGTTTAGCCGCAGCAAACTCACCAAAGATGACCAATACAAGATCTTGATCAAGGATCAACAGGCCTTTTTGGAGGCCTATCCAAAGCACAGCCACGATCGCGGCGCAGGCTTCAATTACCAATTGATGCTTGACAAAGCTAAGGGGCCGCTTTTTAGAGATGGTTCCTTCTTCGGCAATTTCGCCAATGAAGTCACTGGATTGCAAAAACGGATCGCCTTCCTTTTGGGGATTGGCAAATCCGAATCCAGCTTGGTCGCCAACCCCAATCGCCAATTCACCAACCCCTTTCAAAGCTTCAAGATCACCAAGGATCCCCTTACTGGATTTTGGAGATTTCAAGTAACGCGTCCTGGAGATTCTGCACCCTGTTTTGAAGGATTGCAGGACTATGGCTCTCACGACCAAGCCTTGTCGGCCGTAATAAGAGTTTTTGCGCTATTGAGCGTATCCACGGTGAGAAGTCTGCAACGCGATGCCCAAAATCGACTCGTGCTGAGTGATTTGGTGGTGCAAATCAGGGCTGATATCGGCCGATTTAGTGCGGCCTTTGCACCTGATGGCATGGACAACGAAGTCGTTGTCAAAGAATTTTCGGGAATCATCAATGCCTATCAGTCAGTTGAGAACCTGCATATTGTAGAACATATCTTGCTGCGCCAGCGCGTCATAGGCGATCCTACGCTGAAACCGAGAGCGATCTCTTGTTGCCCCGCTTTGGACATCGAGGATCCATATTCTTTCCGCATCAGTATTGTATTGCCCAAATGGGCAGGTCGATTCACGGATTTGGAATTTCGGCGCTTGGTCAAGCGTCTATTGCGCATGGAGGCCCCCGCCCACGTCTATATCCACTTTTATTGGGTAGATGAAAGGCAGATGTATCATTTTGAGAATTGCTGGAACGATTGGCTCAACGGGGAGTGGCTCAAAGAGGATATTCGGCTCCTCTGGGAAGACGATCCCAAAAATGAGAAGGGGCCCATGCTGCAAGAAAATTCCTTCTACTTGTTGCTGGATCGCCGTGCAGCCGCTGGCGCAGATGGCATCTTTTTTGTCGATTGCCTCGACGGTTTGCGCAATCTGCTCGATTGCCACTATGAATTGGTAGCGCCCAAATTTGTGACGCAATACGAGTATTGCGAGCTGCTTGCTTATCCCCTTGATCCAGATGGAGATATCACGCAAGCTTGGTTGAGTCCAGGTGGGATTTCGTTGCCAGCGGGCACTTGCCTAGACAGCTGCAACGGTGAGATCAGGGTTTCTGACCCGAAACTATTGATAGGTGGCACCTATCCGCTATCGATCGTCACCGTCAATAGCGCAGGTGAGATTACCCATACAACTTGTGTCCTCGTTTTCATTGCCAATGATCCTAGCGTGGCCGTGGTAAGCAAGCCCAAACGTACCTGTGATTATGCCAATGGCAATGTCTTGGTGAAATTTTCGGATCTCCAAGGTTTGGCCGATAGCCAAATACGCTCGTGGACCTTCCCCAATACGACGGGCCAAAAGCGGCTATTGCCACTCTCCCCCCCTCCAGGGATTGGTTATGACGCGACGCTTTTTGAGGTCAAGGTGGTGGACAAATCCAAATTGATCGCTGGAAAGTATGATGTGGAAATTTGGCTCGCTGATGCAAAAGGTGGCACCACCACGCTCAAGACAACTTTCGAGATTTTGGGAAGTGGCAAACTCGAGGTGCGTTACTTCACGCCGATCGACAAAGATCCCCGCAGCTACCAGACTGGCTTCCAATTGTACAAGGCCTTCTTCACCAATGAGCCTGTGCAAAGATTTACGATGGACAATCCTACCATGCTCAGGCAGCTGGGATTGATCGCCCAAATCGAACCCAAGGGGTCGTTTGAAATTCGTATCGCGGATATCAACGTGTTTTTGGATGGCCTGAAACGCTATTGGCTGCATGATGTCGAATCTCAAAAGAAAGGACCCTATACCATAAGTCTGGGAGCCAAGCTCTATGATCCCTGCAATGTACTGTCATCGATTTCCATCGATTTCAGCATGC
>JANORP010000316.1:0-13471 GCA_031415375.1 Bacteroidota bacterium
CGTTTTACAAATGCCTCTGTGCCATAGCGGGCTTTTTTGATGTTGATAACCATCAAAGGAGGTACACTCTGAGCGTCAAACTAGCAGATGCTATTACAAGCGCTAGCACAAACGACTTGCACGTGGACAGTCTTAAGTAATGTAAAAGGTGTGAATTGCTCGGCAATGAGATTTCCCTTAGCGGCAAATCACCTGCTGCCGATGGCTGCCTTTGCGGCTTTGGATTTCAAGGAGATAACTCCCCGCCGGCAGATTGCTGAGATCGAGCGAGTTGGCCTGCAACCGCTGATGCATCACCATGCGACCCGCGATATCGTGCAATTGCACCATCGCATCGGCCTTCCAATCGGCAGGGATATCGATGTGCAAAACAGACGTAAATGGGTTGGGATAGACACCCACACCAGGCGTATGCATTTCGTCTCTCAATCCCACGATGCGATTCAGTGGCAGCACAACCTCGTTCAGGGGATTCAGACTAGTATCTGTCTCCAAGGCATAAAAAGTGATTTGATCGATCACCCCACCGATGGTATCAGCGGCCGTGAGCCCAAACCGATCCCAAATTTTGAATTGAGGAGCGTCGAATAAAGCGACATCATTGTAGCCATATTGGCCTGTCTCTTGATCGAGACAAAGAGGGGCCTTGCCGGGGATCTTGGCATAGAGACAGACGTCGTGGTCATTGGCCAACTGACTCAAATTGGTGGCACGAGCGCTGATGTCATACCTCCCAAAAAGCTCCATGCCGTTGGGGTAGGCAGCGAAATCGGCATTTGCTAGGCGGAAAGCGGCACTCTCGGTGTAATAGATGACCGAAGAAATCGTATCATAATCGACGTCTAGCCCGATCACAGGACTCGTGGGCCAAATCAAGACATCATTGTTGCCAAGCCGGAAATGGCCGGGGGGAAAGTTGTAATTGCTGCGTGTCCACAGAACGCTGTCGCCAGGCAACAAGGCATTGGAGACATTAAAGTTATTGTCGATCGTGAGCGTCGTATTGGAATCTGGTTTCAGATAGATTCCCAAAACCCCTGAAAATGCGACGGTCCCACGGTTGATGATCCAACCACTCACATCGTATTGATTGCCTTGTGCAACGACTTGTGGAAACCCATCAGTGTTCGTAAAACCAAGCAAAGCCTGACCTTGGCACCAACCATTGCCCAACATCACCAATGTAAATATTCCTATTATCCAGATCCTACGTCCCATGACTTCACCGCTGATTTAGTCTGCTCGAATATAGACCCAATTCTATAGAATAAAAAACGTGAATTTAGATTCGACAGAAATTCAGCATCAAAAAATCGAATGGACATAGAAATCACTCCCAAGCGCCAAAAAAACAGCCCTTTTACCTGCCTTCCAGGTGATTTCCAACCGATCATTTGGCACACGCAATGATTTTTGTTTGTGTAAATGCGGCCAAAGATCGCCCAAAGGAGCCGCCCACCTCTCGTGCACGACGTCGCAACATACACTGACAGCCTGAGCAGCAACCATTTCATGGTATGGATCGTAAGTACCAATCAAAATCGATCAGCCTTGAGCACCCCAGTCCCCATTCGTACCGTTGACGGCTCCTTGCAGCACCTCCGGCTCAATTTCCGGAACCAGATTTTCCACTCCTTTGTAAACTCTTTTTCCAAGGATGAAGATGACTCTGGCCTCTCTGTGAAAATGACCATCAAGGGCCTGGAGAAGTACCGCATTGGAGATCGCACCCACACGGTATCCTCGGGACGTTTCCTCGTCGTGAATCACCACCAGCGATTCCAGTGCAGAATCCAATCGGCAGAGACCGTCGAAGGCATGTGTTTCTACATCGACCCAGCCGCTGCTGACGAAATCTATCATGTACAAGCCACCGGTCATCGCAAGCTTTTGGACCAATCCAGCGAACCGCTTGGTGAAAAAAAACTCTTTATGGAGAAGGTGTTTGGGCTCGGAGAATCGCCGCTCGGCAATTTTTTGCAAGCGATGGCACCGATCCTACGGAATCCTCTACAGCGCGAACGCGTCGATTTTGAGTCCTTTTTCGTGACGATGGCCGAGCGCCTAGTCGAGAGTCAACATCAAACCAAGCTGCTCATCGACAACCTGAACAATGAAAAGGCATCGACCCGAGAGGAACTCTACCGCCGCATCAGCCTAGCACGCAATTTCATCGACGAAAACTTCCTCCAGGAAATCAGTCTCGACACCCTCGCAAGCGTAGCGATGACCTCCAAGTATCATTTTCTGCGTTGTTTCAGGGAAATTTACCGTTGTTCACCTTACCATTACGTCTTGCAAAAACGCCTCCAACACGGCGCTTCACTCCTGCTCGGCAAGGGCTACAGTCTCACCGAAATCGCACTGGAAACTGGCTTCACCGATCGTCGCGCCTTCAACAAGGCATTTCGCAAGGCATTTGGGGTGCTGCCGTCTGAGTTCAGAGGCGAGCCTGGGCAGGCTGCGTTTCACGTATGAACAAGCGAATCGCGCCATGCAAGCCCACGCCTTGCCATCCACTGCTGGGTGATGACGGGCTAGCCAAAAAATATATCAGACGCCCACATCGTTCCATGAACGCTGCTTCTGAAAAAACGGACAAGGCGCATACATGCAGTTGATCATGCACGTTTGACCGACCGACCATTCCCGCTCAGATCGGCCATGCCATTTCGCAACATTCACCCCCTCATTCACCTCCAAAGCAGCGAGTTTAGTACCATGAACGCTACGATTCGCCCTCCGCACATCCTTTTGCTCTTGGTTCTGTTTTTGAGTGCCCAAATGACCTGTGCCCAAGATGCCACAGCGCACCTGCGACGCAAGTGCTTCCTGGGCATACAGCCACTCCCAGTGCCAGACTCTCTGGCCAAGGCTAGCGGATTGACCGGCGGCATTCTCCTCAACAAAGTGGTACCTGGAGGCACATTCGCCCTCATGGGTGCCCAAGCACAAGATGTACTCATCCGCATCAATGGAATGACCGTCGAAAATTGGGAAACAATGCGCAGCAAAGGCCCGAGATTCTTTGAAGGCGATGCCCTCCAAGTCGATGTATGGCGCAGCAACGGGAAAAAAGGGAAGGTCCTCAGTCTTGCTGGCAAGGCTGTTGGAGCGGCCCGCGAGCAATCCTCCGACCGCTACGATATCCAATATGGCGAGGCCCCCTTCCAAAACGGGTACTTGCGCACCATCACTATGCTGCCCAAAACTGCAGGCCCACATCCAGTGATCTATTTCATCCCCGGCTACAGCTGCTTCTCGATCGACAACATGAACCGCCAAGACCCCTACCCCAGGCTGTTTGACAGCCTGGTCGCTCTCGGCAACATCGTCTATCGTGTCGAGAAGCCAGGTCTGGGCGACGGGCCTAGCCCTTGCGACTGCCGCACCTCGGGTTTTGAAGTCGAGCTCAATGCCTTTGAGGCAGGCTACCAGCAATTGCTGACCCAGCCCTGGGCACAGGAAGACCGCATCTTTATCGTCGGGCACAGCATGGGCGGCATCCAGGCCCCACTCCTGATGGGCAAGGGCAACTATCATCCCAAAGGTATCGCTGTCTATGGCACCGTGTTTCAGACTTGGTATGAATACATGTTGATGATGCTGCGGTTTCAGAACCCAAGGGCGGGCCAGACCGACTACATCACCATGGAGGAAGACATGCACGAATACATCCAATTGCTGTATGAGCACTACGTGCTGGATCGCCCCCTCGCCACCATCATCGCCAATCCCAAATGGAAGGCATTGCTAGAACGTGATTTCCAACTCGATGCCGCTGGAAACCTGCTCTACCGCACAGCCGAATATTGGCAGGAGATCTCGCACCACACCCTCGCGGACGCCTGGGCCAAGACCGACGCCCATGTGCTGTCGATCTTTGGCGAAGTCGATTTTGAAGTGTTTGACGCGTTTTCAATGTCCGAGATTGCACGCATCGTCAATGCCCATCATCCTGGACACGGCAGTTTTGTGACCCTGCCGGGCACCGACCATGGCATGATCCATGTCGGCCCGCTGGAAAAGGCATTGGAACTCAGAGGCCAACCGGCCTACAACGATTATTATGTGAACAATTTTGACTACCGCATCGTCACCGAATTGCAATCATGGATCGCAAGGGTGATGAAACTGGGCTGATCCACTGGTGTTGAAAAATATATGTGCTGGGATGTGGCGCAGTTTTTGTAGCTTTAGCTTTGCATGAATGATTTCTATTCGCCAGTAATCTCGACACCTATGAAGTACCTGCGTCAATGTACAGCTTTGGTTTTGTTGGTCGCATTTGCGGCCGTTGCAACGAGCATGACCGCTAGCAGCCCCAGAGGCAGCGAGGTAGCCAATGTGGAGGTGAACTTGCAAAACAAATGTACCCGTGATGTGAACTACACGACGGTCACAAGTGGTGCGACCTCCAATGGCAAAGTTTCCAAGGGCGACAAAATCAAGTTGAGTTTGGCTCCCGGCACAGAGATCACCGTCGATGAAGAATCCTTCATGACGGTTTCCGATACCGACAATGGACAGACGTTTCAAGTCTGCCGCTAAGGAATACTTTTTCAATCAGTTCCTAAGACAACCTTCCAAATTCTCATCCTTTCTATTTTGCATGGGTATCGGCATCCACAAGCATCCTCTGTGGATATCTTCCTGATCACCGATGTCACCAAGCAAGTCCCTTTCAGAATTGGTCTTGGAAACCAAGATCATCCATGGTGAATGGGAGGCTCATAGCGGGCTAACTCGCTGCAAAGTTGCTGCGGGTTGAAAATCCAAGTCCAAGATCCAAGGATTGCCATGCGACCCACCACCCAACGTTTGCATGTGAGGCAGGTGTACACACATACAAGGTGACCAAAACCGTCCAAACAAGCGATTTGTTGCAAGATAATTAACGCATGACGCAGCTTGATATCGAATTTTTCTCTAATTTGAGGGCGATTATTTACGGAATTCATTCGATGTTTAAATCCATTAAGGAATACTTCTCAACTATGAAACTGATCAAGCGTCTGCTTATGGTGGCGATGGTGCTCGGCACAATGAGCCTCCAAGCCCAAGAAAATTACAACGACTTCATCTGCGTAGGCCCGGCTCCGCTCGACTACAAAATCAATGACGGTCGTCTCTTCTCAGAATTGTACATGGATGAGTCCAACAATCCACAGGTCATTCACCTGCTGCCCAACGAGATGGAGGCCAAAAACATCATTATGATCACCAAGAAAAAGGAGATCAGCTATTCCTCCATCGAACTTTCCGAGGCAGGCTACACCTATATCGTAAAGACCGATTACATCAAGTACACCACCCTCCCTGTGCGCAAAGACAGCGAGACAGGCGACATCATCGGTGTGGCACGTGTAGGCGTGGGCATGCGCATCGAGATGACCCTGCGCACCAGCAAAAAGGGCGTCACGATCACCGACCTCATCAAAGTCGGCGCCTCTGCAAGCGAAAAAGGTGCGCTCAAAGGCCACATCACATGCTCGATCATGGGCATCGAGTCAGAAGAAGTCACCGCTGCCTTCCCACCCAACGCCGAGATCACCCCGACCTCGATCGCCGCAACCTTGCAGGCGCTCACCATGGTGAAGCAAGCGATCTATGACCAAGACTCCCACCTCACCCCACAAGTGCTGGAAATCAAATACCTGGGCGAATACAAGTCAGGCGTATCCAGCGTCATGGACCTCTCCATGCCGATCCTCCTCCCCAACAGGGGTGAAGGCTGCGTGGTGATCAAGTGATCCAGCCGCATTGGTAAAATAAGTGAGACGCCTCCCAATGGGAGGCGTTTTGCATTCGATACCCTGTGGCCTCAGGCGAGTTTCCAGGATCGATCAATATCCATTCAATCCACACAAACACAGTACGCATTACGGGTCAAGCAACCCGTCCAGGCAAATCATTTTTTGCCGCATCGAATCCTGAAATGACCTCTCTAGGCGACATTCCCGTTCGCTGAGCGATCACCCAAGACTTGAAGACCTCAGCTCCGAATAAGTGCGCTATTCCTGAAGAAGATAGCGAAGCTTCAAATGCTTCAAATGCCTCACTCACCGCTGCATTGCCCTGTGCTTGTATCAAGGACTGCATTAAGTGAACCACTTGTTCCTCCAAGGCACCATTTCCCCAATGCTCAAAGTAACGCACCACCGATCGCAACTCATACTCCAGGAGATCCATATCCCCGCGCAGCCAGATGAGCAAAAGACCAATGACCCTGGCGATGCGTTGAATGTCCATGCGTTGCTCTGTGCGACCCATTTCAGTGATCATTTTTAGCCACTTCCCGCAAGCTGGGTAATGCTCGGTTAAAAAGTAAAAGACCGCGACATGGTAAGCGATCACCAAGACCACGCCCTGCCTGAGCAGCGGGCCATAAGTTTCCATGCCAGCCAGCAAGCCAGGTATCATCGCCTCCACACCCGCCCAGTCATGCGTGCCCATGCGCCAGATAAGCTCGGCATTGGAGCAGATACTAAAAATCTCGGCTTGATCCACGAGGTGTTCGGCAGGGCTGCTGCGCACCTTGGCCAAAATCTGTGCAAAAATCTCGTAGTCACCCGTCGCACCGCAGATGCTCAGATAATTGCTCAAGATGCGGCGGTAGCGGGATGGATATTCCTGAATCAAATGGGGTGCTCCCTCCCAGAGACTCACGACCGCGCCATACTTGCGCTGCGAGGACTCGGGCTGCCCCTTGAGCATGTGGGAGATGGCGTGGATTTGGTGGTAAAAAATTCTGGCGAGCAGCGTCATTGCATTGTCTTCTGAGGCGAGCAGCTCCGTGGCGAGGATGGCATTTACCGCTTGCTCCCGGTCTGAACCTGCCTTGCTCGCGATCACAAACACCTTGTCGAGCAAGTGGCCAAATTGCAACTCGTTTTGAAAAGCACGGGCTTTTTGTTGCATTTCATTGTGGATCTCCTCCATGCCCTCGGTCATCTCACGCTGCGCCGTCTCCTTGTGCAGGCTGCGCTCATGCTCCCCGATCTTGAAGAGGATATGGTGCTCGGCATACAACTCGGCGATTTTTTTGAGGCGCTTGAGCTCCTTGCGCAGCAGGTCATATTGTTTCTTTTCATGGAGGAATGCGAGATTTTCCAGCCCTTCCAGCAAGCGCGTATGCGTCGAGCGCCCGCTGTTGTAGTCGCGCATCGCCCGCAGGAGGATGCTCTTGAGGTGATTTTTGGCGGCAGGCAGGGGCGTGGCGATCCCGAGTTTTTTCATCGCGGCGGTCACAGCCTCGGCATCGTAGGCAGACATCTTGACGAGGATCTGAAACAAAGCCTCATAATTGTTGCCGTCCTTGAGCACATGGCGCTGTGCATACTTGCTGAAATGCCCCTTTTCGGCCGCGTCGAGGCAGTGGATCAGGTCATAGAGATCGTCTTGAGAGGTCTTGGCCATCGCTCCTACTTTTGATTTTTTGCAAGTCAATATAGCCATATTCTTGCGAAATGCGGGCCTTTATTGTGGAGCGGCTGGCTTTTCAGCCTTTGAGAATCAAGAAAAGTTGGCTGTGAATGGGGGCGTGGGAATCGGAAGTTTGGTCCACGCTCCTTGCACCGTCGAGGGTCGGCGGCTGTGGGGAGCAGGTTTTTATCTTTCACTAAAACTAGATCTGATATGAAAAAGCTACTTGCACTTTGCGTTTTAGGGTTTTTGTTTTTGGGATGGGGAGCTTCGGGGGTGATGGGGCAGGCTCCGCAGGCACCAGATTGGAGTACGGTCGGCAATGCCCCCTTGTCCAATCAATATCCATTTCTGGGCACCAACATAAACTATCCTCTCAGGATGAGGGTCAATGGTGAGCATGCAGGCATGGTTGACTTTGATGGACGAACCTTTCTCGGATCGCATGCGGGTGACACACTCAATCCTTGGCCCAACACTGGATTTGGTGCTGGCGTTTTGAGCGTTTCTGGTGGCCAGCATAACTCTGGTCTTGGTTTGAATGCGCTTCACCTGAATACTAGCGGTAATGCAAATTTGGCTGCTGGCGACGGTGCCATGTATAGTAATTTGTCGGGTAGCAATGGCACTGCGGTGGGTGCTGGCGCCCTTAGCGGCAACATATCAGGTAATAACAACAGCGCCTTTGGCTACAATGCCAACGTAAACTCAGGAAATCTCACGAATGCGACTGCCGTCGGAGCCAATGCAGTGGTCTCGCAGAGCAATAGCTTGGTCTTGGGAGACAATAACGCCCAGGTCGGCATCGGCACCTCTGCTCCCGTTGCGAAATTGGATATACATGGGCAAATCAAGATCACCGACGGTACAGAAGGCGTTGGAAAAGTCTTGATGTCTGATGCCAATGGACTTGCCAGTTGGGATTCGCCACAACCAATAAATGCATGGAACACGAACGGGAATGGAAATATTGTCAATGGTACCCATTTTTTGGGAACGACCAACAATGCCCCCCTTGACGTGAGAGTGAACAATCAACCTGCGGGCACGATCAACTTCAATGGGACAACGTTTTTGGGATCATTGGCTGGACAATTTGCTGCCCCCGGCAATACTGGATTTGGGCATGGCGTGCTCCAGAACTCGAGTGGTATTGGCAATACAGGTATGGGTCAAAGCGCGCTTCGCTCAAATGGTTCGGGCTATTGGAACACGGCTACGGGAGACTCGGCCTTGTACTCAAATACGACTGGCTACGGTAATACTGCCGCAGGGTATATTTCAATGAAATCCAATACGAGTGGATGGGGAAATACAGGATTGGGAGGAGCTGCGCTTTACCGCAATACCACCGGCAAATGGAATACTGCCGTAGGTGGCGGTGCGCTTTACCTCAACGTCACTGGAGAGGAAAATAGTGCGCTCGGATTCTTATCACTTTTCCAAAATACCCAAGGCTATTCCAATACTGCCTCGGGGGCGTATTCGCTCAACCGAAACACCATTGGATATCAAAATACTGCAATTGGCGCACGCTCCTTGGAGCAAAACCAAGGAGGTTTCAACAATACAGCCTTGGGAGCGGAGTCCATGCAATCCAATTTAAGTGGGGCTGGCAATACGTCCATCGGAATGCAATCGCTACGCGCCAACCAAACTGGCCAAGAGAACACAGCGGTAGGCGGTGCAGCGATGCTGTTCAATGTCGCAGGCAACAAAAATACTGCCGTAGGTGTCAATGCACTCATGAGCACCAAAAGCAACATGGGCACAAGCATAGGCTACGGCGCACTCCAAAACAACACCACTGGTGCAGCCAACACTGCCATCGGCTCAGGTGCCTTGTTTCTCAATACAATTGCAGGCAATTTGGTGGCCATCGGCGACTCGGCTTTGTACAACAATGGCGTCGGGGCAAATAATACGCAAGCTTTGCAAAATACCGCCGTCGGCTCCAATGCCATGTTTGCAAACACTACGGGAAGTTTTTGTACCGCAGTGGGACATGGTGCACTCAAGTCCAATACTTGGGCGATCGGCAATACCGCGATTGGTTGTGATGCATTGTCGAATGGAGGAGGTTGGCTCAATACTGCAACAGGCTATCGGTCGCTCTATGGGAATGGTGGTATTGGCAATACAGCAACGGGAGGTTACGCGCTACGTGACAACAAAGGGAACTCTAACACGGCTTTTGGCGTGAATGCCCTCAGTAGCAATAGCACTGGAAATTCAAATAGTGCAGTAGGAGTTGCAAGCCTGGGCTATAACACGAGCGGGGTAAGGAATGCGGCATTGGGGGAAGAGGCGCTCTTCAACAATACTAGCGGTGGTAACAATACGGCCCTTGGCTGGCGTGCTCTCTATCGCAATGTCACTGGCAGTCGCAACACTGCAATTGGCGATCAAGCATTTCCCTATGGCACAGGTTACACCAACTCCACTGCTCTCGGATATCTAGCGCACGTCACCGCGAGCAACCAAATCGTCTTGGGAAACAATGCCATCACCAATCTCGCTTGCAAAGTAAACCTCTCTGTATGGAGCGATGCCAGAATCAAGGAACAGGTGCAGGAAAATGTACCCGGTCTGGAATTCATCAATCAATTGCGTCCTGTGACCTATCACTACAATATGGATCGCGAATATGAAATCCGGGGCATCATCGATTCAGCGGAATATGATGGCAAGTATGCTGTAGAGAGGATTCAATTCACGGGCTTCATTGCTCAAGAGGTCGAGCGCGCAGCAGCGAAAGTGGGATATGACTTCAGCGGCGTCGATCGTCCCAAGAATGATAGCGGTGTTTATGCCCTACGCTACGCCGAGTTTGTCGTCCCCCTCGTGAAAGCCACGCAAGAGCTCAGCGCCCAAAACAAGGCGCAGCTAGCGGAGATCAAATCCCAAAAGGAGACCATCACCGAGTTGTCGGCCCGCCTCAACAAGCTCGAAGCCATCGTGAACGGCTGCTGCAACATTGCCACCGACAAGGCTAGCACAGCGGTCGCGCCCGCAGACCAAAATCGCCTCGACCAAAATGCGCCCAACCCCTTCCAAGAAAACACCGTCATCAGCTACTACGTCGCCGAGCAGTCACCCAATACCTACATCCGCATCATCACTTTGGAGGGACATGAAATCGCCCGCTACCCCATCACCGACAAAGGCGAGGGGCAGATCACAATTACAGGCAATACGCTCACAGGCAGCCTTTACCTTTACGAACTCATCGTCGATGACCTGCTTGTGGCGAGCCGCAAAATGGTCTTGACCCGCTAAATCGATAGGAAAAGCAAAAGGATATGGGCCGCGTGGATGCATAGCTTGCAACCGCGCGGCCCTGCCTTTGCGGGGTAATCCTTCCTTGTAGCCGATGACTCAAACCAAGACCATGTCGTGAGACTTGGAAATTTTGAATAAAATCACCAATTTTCGACACAGAATCCATCAAAGGGCTGTCAGAAATGCTGTATTCCTCTTGCCGTCTTGCCTCCACGTTGCTTGTTGTGATAGGGTGCCTTTTGAGTCATCCAGCATTTTCTCAAACCGTGTCGGCAGGTACGAGCCACTCGCTTTTTGTGTGCAGCGATGGTACTGTCTGGGCTAGTGGAGACAATACCTCGGGACAGTTGGGAAATGGGTCAATGGTATCAAGTATCATTCCCAAGCAAGTATCGATTCTCACTAACGTCGTGGCTGTCTCAGCGGGTGCGTTACACTCCCTGGCCCTGAAAAGCGACAGCACAGTCTGGTCGTGGGGAGGCGACGGTGACGGGCAGCTTGGAAACAACACTACGCGTGCCACTGAGCTAACCCCGGTGCAAGTGTTTGGCCTAGACAATGTGATCGCAATTGCCACCAGGTATCATCACTCGCTTGCCTTGAAAAGCGACGGCACAGTCTGGGCATGGGGCCTCAACAATAGGGGACAGTTGGGAGACAGCACACTCATCACTCGAGCAACACCGAGGCAAGTGCTTGCACTCTCTGATATGATCGCTATCGGTACGGGAGACGGTCACTCAGTAGCCTTGAAAAGTGACAGCACGGTTTGGACTTGGGGAGATGGTGGCGATGGGCAGTTAGGCGATGGCACCACCAACACAAATGACACAACTCCTGACCCCATTGCTGGGTTTGCAGGCATCATCAAAATTGCTGTGGGCGGCGATCATACATTGGCACTCAAAAATGACGGCACGCTCTGGGCATGGGGTCTAAACGGCGATCACCAATTGGGGAATAATACTATGCCTGAGTCGAACGTCCCCATTCAGATCCTGAGCATTCCACCCATCGACTCCATCGCAGCAGGCTGGTATCACTCCTTTGCCCTCTTAACCAATGGCAATGTCTATGCGTGGGGAGCAGGAACCAATGGCGAACTCGGCAATGGTGGAAGCAGTGGCAGTCCCTTCCTCATCCTCATCCCCACGCTCCACAACATCAAAACCCTCTCAGGCGGTGACGGCCACTCGATCGGTCTGCATCAAAACGGCCTCGTTTCAGTCTGGGGAAAAAATGACCATGGACAACTAGGCGACAGCAGCATCACCAGAAAGCTCATCCCCAACTATCTCGCAGGCTTGTGCACTCAATATGAGGGCATTCCCAACACGACATTTACCAACTATTTCCGACCAACCGCAGCTGCCCGGGGCAATTGGGTGGCGGGTGAATTGAGTTCTTCGATCGACCTGCCCGATAGCAAGACCATGTGGCTCTTTGGGCGCAGTAAAATCGGTGGCCTCGATGGGGGCGCAATCCCTTGTGGCACAGTTCACGAGGTACACAACTGCCTCGTCTTGCAAGATCGGTTTTCGCCAAGCAATCTGGAGACGCGCCTGAATCCCAATTCATCCTTGGCCGACAGCTCCTTTTTCCAAGACAGCCTTCTTCCAAGCAATTATTTCATACCGGGGCACGGCTACTTGCACGACGACAGCACAGCCTACATTTTCCTCTCAAGAAAAGCAGCAGATGGCACCTTTCTCGGCAACACCATCCGCAGATTGCACAAAGGAATCACGACTTGGACGCTCGAAGACATCAATCGGGTCGTCGCGCCAGGTGACTCGACCATCGATTTTGGGTGCGCGGTTTTGGTCGAGGGAAATTATGTTTATGCTTACGGCAGCAAAGATTCCGCGACGATTCGCCTGCCCTATCTCGCCCGACGCGAATTTGCGGATACAAGCGCGGCCTGGGAATATTATGCATCGTCTGCTTGGACCCCAAACGTCGCCGATGCCGACCCCATCTCGACCTACAATGTCGCCGAGCGCTACAGCGTGACCAAGCTGCAAGGCCGCTACTATCTCATCTCTCACGAGCGCGCGCCCGACACCACGACTTGCAGCGCCCGCAGAATTATGATGGTCTATCGCAGCGACTCACTCACTGGGTCATTTTCTGAGCCCGCCTTGCTCTATGTGGCTCCAGACACCATCGACGGCAGGTTTTTGCAAACCTTCAATGCTTATGCCCACCTCGCGCCCAGCGGTTGCGACTCACTCCTCGTTTCCTACAATGTACACGACACAGCCCCCAACGACTGCCCAGTGCAATGCGATAGCGCCAGCACACAAAATGCCGACACTTGGCGTCCCAAATTCATCAGCGTGCCTTACACCCTGATCGATGCTGGACTACAGCCAACCTTACCCCCAGCCGCAAACTTCAATTTTTCTACCGCTGGAAACACCGTCTCGTTGATCAACAACAGCACAGGAAGCACAGCCTTCCTCTGGGATTTCGGCTACGGAAACACCAGCACGCTCACCAATCCCAGCCATGTCTTTGCAACCACAGGGCACCACCCTGTGACCTTGATCGCTTTTGGCTGTGGTCAAACGGCAGATACCACGACGATCTATGTCGGCCCCGGCGTGACGGAGCCATTTCCAAGCTTGGGCATTTTCCCCAACCCCAGCAATGGTCAATTTCAACTCGTTGCTAGGGAGTTGGGCGATGAACCCATCACCATAGAGATTTTTACCAGCCTTGGTGCCCTGTGTTTCAGCAAGACCTGTAATCCCACAAATGG
>JANORP010000317.1:0-4653 GCA_031415375.1 Bacteroidota bacterium
GCCGTTCACTGGGGCAGTCGGATTGCCGTCTGGGTCGGTGTCGTTGGTGATCACGTTCACGGTGCCGTTCGGGCCGTCCTCGGTGAGGGCGGGGCCGTTGTCGTCATTCGCCACGGGAGGATCGTTGACTGGCGTCACCACGAAGGTGATGTTGGCATTGTCGCATGCCCCGGCAGGGTCACACAATGTATAAGGGATGACAGCAGTGCCATTGTAGTTGTTGGCGGGGTCGAAGGTGACCACGCCTGTCGCAGTGTTCAGGGTCCACACGCCCTGGGCATCGGTGAAGCTGGTTTGGATACCTGCTGTACCTGGATCCAAGTCAACTGTGAATTGGCCGACACCGTTCACCGGGGCGGTCGGGTTGCCGTTGGGGTCGGTGTCGTTGGTGATTACGTTGACCGTGCCGTTCGGGCCGTCCTCGGTGAGCGCGGGGCCGTTGTCGTTATTGGCGACCGGTGGGCAATTTGGAACGTTTCGTGTTACAATCGCTGAAGGGTAGTCTGCTGCCCAAAACCAAGTATTGATAGTCCGAGCATTTCCATAATCATCGCAAAGGTTGGCTGGAGTTGACGCCCCTTCGCCGACGGTGACAGCCGGTGGAATCAGCGGTGGATTTGATCCATCCCATGAATGTGCGAAACCTGACTGTCCTTGTGTGAGACTATTTGACTGGGCCAAGCCCCCAGTCGTCGTGTTTTCAGTTTGCGCGACTGAACAAATCCCAAATGGAGCCAAGGCTTGGTCGTCCCAATACAATTTTCGATTGCTGACAATTGGAGAAACAGCATCCACACTGAAACCATTGGTATTGATCTCTGCATCGTAAATTGGCAAATTTGAACGTCCACGAAAAAGAGATGCAAAAATTTCAATCGTCGTTCCACCTGTGACCACTGCTCCGAAACCATTCAAGCCATTCCAAGGAATCGTATAGTTCCCAGCCGATAATCCAAACATATCGAAAATGACATCAGTAGTCGCAGATTGATACCCAGGAACTCCGTTGAGATTGATCACAACGCTCACATCACCTGGCTTATCAATTGAAAATGGTATCGTATATGCCCCTGGACAGCCTGTGACCGTCGTCCCGATAATAGGTCCCGATGCAGCCAGCGATCTTATATAAATCGCTGGATCGGGTGATTGCAAAAAAATGGGATTTCCACCCAACAACGAAGGCCCAACTGATCCAGTATTTGCCGATCGACGGTCTAGCGCAAAATTACCTGTATTGACGACCCCATAGTTCGTCAACGCCAAGACATACCCAAAAGGTCGATACCCGTTGGGGAAATTTACCCTAATCACAGAACTATCCGCCGTGTATCCGAAATAGTCACCTTCAAATGAAAAGCTAATGCTAGGTGTAAAATTAGCCGCTAGAGGATCAAATGTTATAAAGGACCACCTTTGGCTATGAAGACGGCCGCTTTTCCGCGTAAAGTTTGTTTCCGAAACAGTGAAGTCGAAATATGCGCTAAACATCTCTCCATTTCCAGCAGGGTCCATTGTTACCCCTCCATCACTACTACGGTACATCTCGATGTAATATTCTCCATTCAACGTAGGATCAAAAACCAAGGGATTATAGCCTGCAGGGTTTAGTCCAGAAACATTAGGACCTGCAACTGCTCTTGCATACGAGGTGATGAATCCTGCTCCAAAAGTGGGAATAGGGGTTGCAGGAACCACAACCGCCCCCAAGGGATTGATGATGCGATAATAGCCATTTGTACATACACCGATTAGAGGTTGGCGTGTGTAAAAACACAATCCAAAATATAAATTCTCAATCGCATTGTTAGCGATATTAAAAAACAATCGACTTTCCGTTGCTGCGCCTAACAATGGTCCAGCGCCTGCTTGAGGTGCGCAGAGCAGCGACGTTCCATTTGCGCTAGTCGGCATTACTTGGGCGGTACCCTCTGCTATCACTGGCGTCGTGTACCCTGAGAGCAAAATTGCCAAGATGGCCACATAAATCATGTACCATGGAGTCGGAGCATTGTGGTTTTCTGCTATTCTTAACATAATAAATATTCCCTTTATCCTATTTAAACACAAACTGTTCTGAGAGCAATCATTGCATTGTCTAGGGAAGATATCTATGCCCTAAAAAGATGTCTTCAATAAATTTTTAGACATTTTCAAGCATGCAATCCCCACGGCACCGAAGAAACTCTTCGGCACCCACAACTTACCTTTCTTCAATCCCTTTCGATGGGGTCCAATCTCCCCAATGAAAGTTGATGCTCAAGGCTGTCTCACATAGTTGATCTTTACTTAACCAGTTGATTGGAGCTAAAAAAAAAGCATCCGTTACGAATATTGAGTTATTCACTGCCTTCGTATGTATAAAACTATTGAAT
The DNA here is from genome assembly GCA_031415375.1 of Bacteroidota bacterium. Taxonomy (GTDB): domain Bacteria; phylum Bacteroidota; class Bacteroidia; order J057; family JADKCL01; genus JADKCL01. The sequence continues at coordinate 2,376 of JANORP010000317.1, forward strand.
CAAGAATCCCAAAACGGTTTGGCGAAATGCCAGTATATTTTTCTTGTTTCATAAATCATCACAAATGACCACAAAGCATTCCTTTCACCGCATCAATCAGCCACAGAGACAATTTCCAAAAAGGACCCTAAGGGCAGCCTGAGCAGCGAATTGATCTGTGGAGTGAAAAGAAACTTTCTCAACATGAATTTTGAAAATATTGTAGTCGCCTGAGGATAGCAATCGCCTGAGTATCGAGGAGGAAGTGTAGTCGGGTTGCAAAAACCTGAAAAATTAGAACTTACGCTTGAATTCTCGAACCCAATTGCCTCGCGGTTGCCGAGTAATTTCACATTCGAAAATGTTGAACGACTAGCGCTTGATGAATAAGACAACATAACACCAGCAGATTCCAGCACTAGAAAATTTAAACAAAAAAACTGGACATTTCTACAAATGAAACTCATCAAGTTCGAGACCATAAACATTTCCCAACATTTCCAAATGAAGGACAATTACCAAACCATCTTGAGTGATCCCCCAAAAACATGGCTAGCAACAATTCCGACCAATTTTTTTTGAAGAAGAAAAAAAATGAACTTTATTTCAACGACAAAACAGCAACGAACAATATCCTTCACTTTTTTTTCAAAAAAGCATTTCATTGGCACAATCCCACAGATTTAAACTAACCCAATCCTTGCAAAATCTACCATATCCCAATGTACCCACAAGGGTAAGCCATGGAGATAAAAAACTCATCACACAAATATCCATATCTACCTACATCCTAACAATCCAAAGGATTCCAATATCTTACAGTCTGCTAAATTCATGGGAGATTCGCTTAACTTCCTAAGTATCGAGAAAATTACCTAACACCCATAAACCAACGATATGGCCATCCAAATGGTGTTTCGCGGCACAAATTTATCAAGTCGTAGCCAACTAAACCCTACTTGCATATTTTCAAAAATCCCAGAAGTTGATAATTGTAACAGGCAATTTTCAAAAAACGGACAGGCAAGGATTGCTAGAATGCACTCAATTTCAAGCCCATTTCTTACATGAAAAAACTTCGCTTCCCAGTGGGATGTTTCAAAAGAAATGCCAGACAACCAAAATATTTCACTTGGTAACCAGCCTGAAGTCACCTATTGAACATCTCCATTTTTGTCCTAGTTGCTTTTCCTATGGGTCACGAATTTTTTGCGATGCAACTAAAATGACGTCACCTGCTGCAACAACGGTGAGCTGTACCTCAAGCGTGGAATATCAAAAGTCCAAGCCACATCGAACGGTATCTGCAAGTCGCAAAAGACCCCGCCGATCATTACCCCCCGATTCGAGTATCGCCCGCAGGAGCTTCAGCAGGAGCTTGTCCTCGATCCGCTTGCTAAGGAGGTTCATCAGGTAGTCGTGGTTCACACGGTCGAAAAACTTCTCCATGTCCAAATCGACCACCCAGGTGTACCCTTCACTCACTTACGCAAGCGATTGTTCCAGTGCTTGGTGCTGGCTGCGACCCATGCGGAATCCATAACTCCTTTCGGAGAAGCCGGGATCGTACATCGGCGAGAGCACCTGCTGGATCGCTTGCTGGATCATCCTGTCGGTCACCGTTGGGATGCCCAGAAACCTGATGCCTCCTGTTTCCGTGGCGGATTTCGATCCGCCTTACGGGTTGGGGCTTGTACTTGCCCTCAAGGATTTGGTCCTTGATCTTTGGCCTATCGGCATCGAAGTGGGCCTGGAGGTCTTCCGCACCCATGTCGTCGATCCCTCCCCAGAAGTTTGGTAAAAGTAGTCCGGCATATTAATGGTGTAAAATATTTCGCAGCCACATCCGCCCTTGGACTGCCTCCAATGCGGTTCCTGTACGTAGGCTTCCCGCCTGAAGCGGGACCGCCAGCTTCCTTCAGATTCCACCTCGCGGAGGACACCCTTGCTTTTGGCTAATGCTTCCCACTATCAAGGCGCATTCGGGACTTTCACACTAAAGTTACCGCCCATGCTGGGCGCACAAAAATGAAATCAGCCGCTCCTTACGAAGCGGCTGATTCCCATTTTCCACGGTCAAAATTCTTATTTAGGCACCGAGTAGTAGCCGTTGAGCCTGAATTCTGTGCGGCGATTGAGTTGATGAGCAACCTCGCTACATTCGACACCATCGGCACATTCATTGGTAAGCTCCTTCTCCCCTTTCCATGCATACGTCAAGCGATCCTTTTGGACGCCGTGTGCGACGATATACGTGTACGCTTCAATCGCGCGATTCTTGGAAAGGCGCACATTGTAC
>JANORP010000318.1:0-17844 GCA_031415375.1 Bacteroidota bacterium
GGCGACAAACGCCTTGTCGCCTCAAAAGCTGGCCCCAGTTGCAACCCACGTCGCAAAGCTTGGGCTTGCAAGGAATCAAAACCGCGCTGCGCAATGCCCACAAGGGGACGCCAAGAGGCCAGTTCATCCGGACATTCACAATGTGCATTTTCATAGCATTCCATTGCGGAGCAATACATGGCCCGTTGCAGGAATAGATCACCCTGCGTCAAAAATCGCTGGGCATTGGGGCAAGGTTCGGGAGTCTGTGCAACCTGCCTTCCTGTGAGAAAAAACCATCCGACCAGGCACAGGAAAATCTGCCTACATATATATATGTGTACACGCGCCCCAGCACTCGACCTAGCTCCCGATGACTCCATGGAAGTAAGATACGAAAAAACAAAGAAGACGGTGGTTCTCACGGTGGCTCCAGGATATTGAAAAAGGGAGATCTGGCTACGAATCCAAAATAATTATGCAAATATCTAACATTGTACGCATATATTCTAATAATGTTTGTATATTTGCCATCACAATTACCAATTGATATGTTGCCTGCCCTCAACGAAGATCGTATGGCAAGGTTCGACTTCAGTAGTTCGGCCTTGTATTTTGTAAGTACTAGTGTACAGGCTTGGCGTGCTTGCCTGGGCGAAGTGCTCAATGGGACTATGTGGCCCAATGAATATGGGAACATTGCTGCCGAGCATTGGCGCGGACTTGAGCGGCAATTTACGTTTGTGATCTTGCACACCTTTGTAGTGATGCCCAATCAGCTTCACGCCATATTGGAAATCGATACACAATGGCTGCCCCCAAGTGCCAAAGTCAAATCCTTGGGCGATTTGATCACCGCATATAAAAAAGGAAGCGTCGATGAAATCCAAGAAACGGGACTCAATGACTTTGAATGGCAACATTCATTTCTTGAAGTCAGGATCGTCGATGAGGAATCCTACGAAAGTATCAGCCGGTATATAGCCGCTCAACCGGTTCAATGGGTCAATGAGACTTTGTTTGATGCAAAGGAACACAAGTCTCCGCCCGTGATTCAAAAAGTGCGGTAGCTCCGCGCCAATCCCATCACCACGCTGTTGAAATCATCGCCCGAACGCAACTTTTTGGATCCAAAAGTTGCTGCCAAACGATCACGCAACGGCTTGACCATAGAGGTGCCCCCCGTCATAAAAACGAGGTCTATCTCGCTCGCTTGAATCTGCTCCCGCTCCAAAAATGAATTCCAATAGTTGTGAATACGGTCCAGCTCACCCGAGATAATTTCTTTCCCAAACGCCTCCAAGGCGATCTGTTCTTTGAAATGTATCCCATCTAGATTCACTGTGAAGTTGGCTTGCTTGTGGGTGGACAACTTGATTTTCGCAGCCTCGATCTGCTGGAAGATTTTGTAGCCTAGGTTTTCCTCGACCAATGTTTTTAGGTGTAGCAATTCTTGGCGTTTGCCGGTGAGGTGGTAATAATCCTCGATATCGTTGCGAATTTTGACGGAATCGAAGAAGTTCATCTTCTCCCAAGAGCAAATATTTTGGAAAAAAGAGACTGGCAAAGGCAGCCATTTTCCCGGTTGGCTTTGGTACTCCAACCCGCGCCCAAAGTGTGGGGTGCCCCGCTCCCACATGATTGCAGAGTCAAAACTATCGCCCCCGATGTACAAACCTCCTTTGGCGAGCATATCGGTTTTGCGATCATTGAGGTCTGCCCGTGTAGGATTGAGTCGCATCAGTGAAAAATCTGATGTGCCGCCTCCAAAGTCGGCAACCATTACCAACGTTTCCCCAGGTAACTCTCGCTCGAAGGTATAGGCGGCACCAATCGGCTCATACTGGTATTTGCAGTCTGTGAGACCAGCCAAATTGGCGGCGCGCGCGAGTCGTTGTTGCGCAAGTGCATCGCGTGCAGGATCCTCGTCAAAAAATACGGGGCGCCCGATCACTGCGGTTACCACATTTTCACCCAAAAAAGCATCGGCCTCGGCCTTGAGCGCAGCAATCACGAGCGAAACCAATTGCTCGGCGGTATAACGATGGAGCCCAATTTTGGTGTCGCGAAAACGGTCATTGGGGAGAATGCGCTTGATCGACTTCATGAACCGACCCTTCATGCGACTAGCGACATAGGCTTCGATCGCTGCTTGACCGACAAAATGGGTGCCGCTCGCTTCAGGGAAAAAAAGAATGGAAGGAATACTGATCACCTTGACCAAGTCATTGGTGGTCGTGTCCAAGATCGCAAGTGCGGAATTGGAGGTACCAAAGTCGATGCCGTAGATGTAGCGAGCCATATATATTCCTACAAGGGGCGGCAAATATAGGCATCCCTCGTAAAAAAAGCACGGTACGCACGAAAGTTGTTCCACCCTTTGCACCGCTGAGGCGCAAGGATCAGCAGGTAGCGGATATCGCGTCAGTGCCCGATCTCGGGGAAAGGTGAGGCGATCTTCATCGATGCGGTCTAGCGCACCAAAGCCCCGCCATCAACCACAAACGAGGCTCCGACACAGTATGAACTTGCGGGACTGGCCAAGAACAGCGCCATGTTGGCAATCTCATCGGGTTCACCCATACGCTTGAGTGGCAACGTCGCGAGAAAGCTTTCCATGACACTTTTCATCGCATCAGCATTCATTGGGCCCATCATGCTGGCGACTCCAGGCGTGGCGATTCCACCTGGCGCAATGGCGTTCACAAGGATACCATGCGGCGCAAGCTCGCGGGCAATGGATTTGGTCAGCATCTCCAAGCCACCTTTGCTGGCATCATAATGTGCCAAGTTGCCCGTAGGATGGTAGGCATCAATGCTGGAAATATTGATGATGCGTCCGCCTTCGCCTTGTTTGATCATCTGTTTTGCAGCTGCCTGGGCCAGAAACGCTGCACCCTTGAGATTGGTGTCGATTGTAGCATCCCACATCTCCTCGGTGAGTTCGACAAAGGGCTGGAAGCGAAAAATCCCGGCATTGTTGACCAAAATGTCGAGCCGACCATAGACTTCTATTGCCTCTTGGACCAAGTCCCCAGCATCGTCCACAGTAGCCGCATCGTCGAGTAAAATGCACGATATCCCTCCAGCTTTGAAAATTTTGGACTCGGTTTCCATCGCTGCTCCACTATCGATATCGACGACAACGACTTTGGCACCAGCCTCTGCCAATCGCAATGCAATTGCCTGCCCGATGCCTTTGCCTGCGCCAGTGACCAAGGCGACTTTCCCTTGGAGTGAAAAAAGTTCTTGAATTGATTTCATGTCAACCGTGTTTGTCACAAAGTTCAAGCGACTACCTCTGATTTTGCATGATGCACGGCTGCAACGCGACTGATATTCATCAGGGCTTACAGACAAAATAGCAGCAGAAGTCCATTCCTAGGGATGTGGAAACCTCCTATGGTAGTAAGTAGCGGCATCCTGGCGCCACAGCTATGCCGTCCAGAGGAGTACTCAACCCACCTAAACGTCGAGGTCCAAGTCTGAATCAGATTCCGAATCATCTGGGGATTGCTCCAATTTGCCTTTTTTGAGAAACTTCCCGAAATCGTCCACCATCTTCAAGGATTGCTTCTTTTCCAACTTCATGGTGCCGCTCAAATCCATGGTTTTTAGACCTTTGGCGCTTTTGAGATCGCTTGTGCGGTTGAGCAAAAACTTTGTGTCCAAGGCGCTCTTTTTCCGATTCTCCCCTTTGCCGGCAATCTGCGAAGAGCTTGTCGTCCCTGAGCCAATGTTGTTCACTGAAGGTGGATTAAGCTCTATTCCCATTCTGATTGCTCTTAACTTCTCTCCTCGTTTTTGGGCATTTTTTGCCTTCAGGAAGCTACGCATATAGGCACGCAAATAAAGTGTTCGCTCCTTTCTCGTTTCCTTGGCCCAATTCTTTCCACGTGTTCGAAACCTGTCGCGCATCATCTTGTTCATTTGGCGTGGTCGTGGAAGCAAGCGTGAACCAACAATGGTATCAAAATCATAGCCCAATTCGTTGGCGAGTCCCATGATAAATCCTTTGGTAACAAATCCAAGGGAATGGGGACCTTGTTGTTTTTTACCGGAGCCGTACCTATAACCTGTCGTCGATCGCGTATTGTAAAACCCTAGCGATCCTTTACTGATGGATTTCCTATCGATCGCTTTGATCAGCTTGCTCTTGTACTTTCCAGTGTCTTGATCATAGGTATCATTGAGATTTGCATTCGGATAGTTTACATTGGGATGGGGAAATGCATCTTTGTCCTGATTCGTCGTTGATTCAATCACCCAATTATCTCCGTCGTGCCGCCACTTGGTTCGCTGCACGACAGATGCCTCTTGGTTTTTAGAAGGAGTGCGACTGGATGCTACAGATTTATTGGCACGGTGCTGCCAGTTGTGAAGCTGGCGTACTGGCGTACTATTGTCGGCCATGCGTTGCAAATGCAAATGCTTGCTCATTGCCTTTGTGGGTGGCTTGGACAAGATGAGCGGCTTGGGTTCAGTAGCGCTTGCAAAATACGCAATCGATGTCGGCACCTGTGGTTGCATGGTGCGGGACATTTCAGGGACTTGTCGCTTTTTCATTGTGAGATTCAATGATAACGTCTTCAATCATTTACCAAAACGCATTTCACCACCTTTTTCCATCCGTTTCCTTCCGCTTTGCAAAAATAAACTCCTTTAGCAAGGCCATTCATGCCCATCGAAAACAGGTGCTTGCCAGCCGTCAAGCTTCCCGTATGGAGTGCCCGCACCAATCTCCCGCCTTGGTCGTAGAGTCCCACCGTAACCACATCTTCATCGGGTAAATTCAGCAGCACACGTGAGCCAGCCACCAAAGGATTGGGTACGACGGCCACCGTAGGCGCTGAAATGCCTCCTGACGGGTTCACCGCTACAGGTGGTGGACCCAGTATCGTAGCCGACCAAATGCCGTAGCCATGGGTTGCGATCGTTGTGAAACCATCTGATCGACGGTAGTCGATCATGTCCACGACGGTCTTGCCAAGGCTACCTGCCGCGAGTTGGGTCCAGATCGTCCCCGTACCTGCCAAGGTGTCGGTCGCAAACAAACCCACGCTCGTGGCTGCCAAATAGGCATCGCCGCTCGCAAAAGGCAGGATTTGGATCCATCGGATCGATGGACCATTGCCTGTACCGGCAAGGTTTTGCTCCAGGTTGCCTGCCGATTTCATCCATGTCGTGCCACCATTGGTGGTGTACCAGATGCTATAAACACCGTAGTTGCTATAAACGGCGATCACTTTGTCGGCATTGTCGGGATGCACGGCTAGGCAGGTGACGTTGCCGGCCGCAGGCATGGCTGAGGCTGCAATCGACGTCATGGTGGGATTGGCGCTGTGGACATTGTCGATGCGAAAGATTGTTTTGGCGTCGGTGCCGACATAGAGGCGATTGGCGGGGGTTTGCGAAATGCCGATTGCCGTGATCTGGGCTGTGCCCACAATCGTGTCGGGCAAGGTGGTCCAATTGGTCGTGATGGAGTCCCAACCATTGCTGATGGTGATCGCGGAGAGGTCGCTGTTGCGCCAAATGGTGCGGCCAGCGGGTACGTACATCACATTTTGATCGTTGGGGTCAAATACAAATGGGTTGATGAATTGGTAGTCGCGTGCCCCGATCGGGTCGATGCGCTCAAATCCAGTCACAAATCCAGTCGCATTGAGGGTGCATTTTGCCAACACGCCGAGCTGCTTGGAAAAATAATACAGCCCACCACCATCGGCAACATGACAGTAGGCCCCGTCGCCACCAGCAACCCATGCCCAAGGATCGGTCGGCGATTGCACATCCGTCCAATAGGAGCCATTGTCCTGCAAACCGCCGACCATCACGTCACTACCAGACGTACCGTGGTCGAGCGCGACGGTGTAAAATTGGGAGACCAAGTAGCCATTGTTGAGCGAGGTCCAGGTGGGGGTCGTCGCAGTAACATCATCGGTGCGCCAGATGCCACCGTCATTGGCAGCAAACAAAACATTGGGCTGGGTGGGATGAAAAAACAAGACGTGCTGATCGGGATGCTGATTGGGGTAGAGCCCGTTGTACAAAATAGGTGTTCCTGCGCCGACTTCGTAGCCGCCGATGTGGGTCGTATTCGTGGAATCATTGAAGGCCGTGGTGGAGCGGTAGATATTGGTGCCGCCTATAAAAACCATATTGGTATCGTCGGGATTCACGGCCGCGCAAAGGTCATACCCGCCTTGGACAACAAATTTGTCGAAGGGCCCACCTGTTGCAGGAATGTTTTGGGTGAGATTTTCCCATGCGCCGCCCGCACCTGTGCCATCCCCCGATAGATAGGTATAGCGGTAGAGCGCACTCCATTCGGGCTCGCCCCTGAAATCGGTCGTCAGTTTGCCCGAAGCGGGATCGACGTTGGAGACGAGGAAATAGATGCGATCGTCGTCGAGCGGATTGTAGGCCGAGACGATGCGGCTCCAATATGTGGGCATGAAGCTGGGGCTGATGTCGGCAAAGTTAATGCCATCGCTCGAGCGCCAAATGCCTTGGTTCGTGCCCGCATTGCCTCCGCCCGCGTCGTAACTGCTCAAAGCAGCATAGACTTTACCCGAAGGCGTAGTCATGACATTTGTAAAGTAAGAAAGGTTATTGGAGGTGCTGCCAAGCATGCGTGTCCATGAGGTGCCGCCATTGGTGCTGCGCATGATGGCACCGAGCAAGGCGCAGTACACGACGTCGTTTACGGTGTCGGCCGGGTTCACAGCGACATTCCAGGTCGCGTCCCAGACATTGTCAAACGTCTGGGGTGTCCCCGAATTTGTGGAAGAAAGCACTGCCCAAGTGAGGCCGCCATCGACAGATTTCATCAAGCCAGTACCCAGATAAAAGGCACCTCCCCCACTCGCGGATGTGCCGTAAGCCTCGCCCGAGAGTGCATACCAGGTCTGCGTATGCCCTGGCCGAGTATCTTGCGCGATCGAGTTCACGCCAGGATGCGCATTGGCAGCCGTGGCCCGCGCCCATGTGAGACCCGCATCCGTGGAACGCCAGATTCCCCCCGAGACGCCGCCGGCGAGCAAGACGTTGTTGTTCGTGATGTCCATTGCGAATGCGCGGGTGCGTCCGCCCAGGTTCCAGGGACCCCGTGCCGTCCATGGGGCACTGAGGGAATCCGTCTTTTGCGTCAAGTCATTGGGCAGCCCCTCTGCAAATGCGAGCTCCAGCGAGCGGATCCCAGCAGGAATCATTCCGGTAGCCGGATCTGCGAGGCGCTTGAGTTCCCAAGCCTTGCGGGCTTCGGAATATTCCTCGCCATCGCTGTGGTAGAGGGGGTTGAGGTTGGGCTGTTGTAGCGGTGTAGGGACGGGCTGGGGACCAATCGCGACAATCGCCGCCATGAAGATCACGGCTGCAGCGAGGTATAGGAGGCTTTTTTTCATGTGGATCACGCAAGGGAGCGCTGTTTCGCGACGCTCCAAGGGTGAAGATAGAAAATTTTTGGATGCTGTGGACAATGGTAGAATCAGAGGAGCTGAATAATGATTTGGGAGTTCAATCAAACCGAACTTTGCAATTGGGGAGCCACCTCTCCATTTGTTGGAGGATGGCTGCACGCTTTTCTGGGGTGTCGGAGCAGGGATTGTGGCCTCTAGAGAGTTCCTGCTGGTTTCTGAGATACCAAGAATCTGGAAGGAAAAAACCTCCCAATATTAGGGAGACAGGAAAATATATCATATTAGAAGTATTAACCAGAAGGCAAAACCACAAGCAGTATTGCATCCGTTTGTCTGGCCTTACCACAAGTTGTGGAAAGGCCAGACAAACGGATGGGGAAGGGAAAAATCAATTGAAAAACACAATACAGTCTGGCAGCTCTGAACGGATAAAATCTTTGATTTTATTGCGCTCTTCCTCCGTGTCAGTGCAAGGATTTGCACCGAGACGCAGGTATTTCAGCTGCTTGAGTTTGAGAATATGCTGTATCCAAGTCGATCCTACCCCCCCTTTCAATTGATTTCCAGTGAGTCCGAGACTTTTCAATTTAGAAAGTTTCGAGATGGATGAAGGGAGAGATTTCAAAGCATTGAAACTTAAATCCAAGGTTTCAAGGCTGTCCAACTCTCCGATGGCAGTGGGTAGGATTGCGATCCGGTTGTGTGCCAATCTCAGATCTTTGAGCAGAGACAATTTGAATAAGTAAGCAGGAAGGATGGAGAGTCGATTTCGGGTCAAATTGAGGCTTTTGAGAAAGACAAGATTGGATATATTGATCGGGATTTGGTCGATCATGTTTCCCTCTAGGTCGATCGTTTCTAGCTTAAAATTCGAGATGAGTTGATGAAATTTACGGAGTCGATTGTCTGCCATGCTAAGGTACTCTAAAGTTTGCAACTTTCTGATCTCGCTCGGTATTTCTAGAAAGCGATTCCCGTTTGCGAGGAGCATGCTGACATTCCTTTGTTCAGTAAATGCGGTCTTCGGTAAATGCCAACGATTTTCAAAAGAATAATCCAACACCTCATCCTCTTTGACTTGCGGATCATCCAAAGTATATACGATACCCGTTGTGTCCAAAATGAATTTATAATCAGGCCCTTCTACAATTGCAAAGCCAGCTTTGTCGAATTGCGTTGCATCCACCCAACGCTTCAATTTTTTCAGCTCCTCACCTAGGCGGTTGATAAAGTAATAGCTAGGCATGCCTTCGACAGTTTCGATGGCGAGAGTGATGGGCCTTCCTGATACAGGCAAAGAGTCGATCAAGCGGTTATGTTTAGCGGAAGTATACCGCATTTGCGATTTCAAAATCAATGATCGGTCAATCGCGCCAAAAAGGCTATCCGTTCGCCATGCAATCTGCATGGCTAGTGAGTCGATCTCCAACTGTTGCGCACGAATGCCCCGATGGAGATTCCCCAATGATTTTTGCTGGGTTTTAAGGCTATCGATTTGCCCCTGCAATTCTGAGATGACCTTGTTGAGTTTTCCTTGCGCCACCCCGGCCTTGTAGGGGCAATCGATCATCGCAGAAATGTATTTTTCTACTGCGCGAAGAAAATCGCCATTGTGGAAAGAAGCATCGCCCTGTTGGATATACCCATCGAACAGTGTACACCGCGCCATGACAGTGTGCGACAAGTTCAGAAGCACCATCAATACAATCAGTTTCCAAAAATGTGTTTGGGATCTTGACATGACTTTCAATTGAATAAAATTATACAGTTGGGTATCTTCTCAGACAAAATTCTCTGGGTTTCTTTTCTTGCAGCATCAGAATTCGTGCAAGGATTGCACCCGATGCTAAGCGTTTTCAGATTATTGAGATTTTGAAGAATCAGCAAAAGCTCAGGGGTCAATTCCAATCGATTCCCGCTAAGGCCCAAATGTTCCAATCTTTGTAATCGCAAGAGATTAAATGGCAAATTCTTCAATTGGTTGAACCTGAGATCAAGACTTTTCAAACCTGTCATTTTTCCTATTCCCTCCTTGACGCTACCGATTTGGTTATAGGACAGATTTAATTCCCGCAAATTCTCAAGTTGAAATAGGCATGTATCCAAGTTTCGTATTTCGTTGTTGCTCAGATCCAATACCCGAAGCTGCCCCAATTCATCGATGTTCTTTGGAATCTTACGAATTCGATTACCATGAAGACCAAGCTCCTTGAGACGATGGCACTGGGTTAGATTCCGGAAATTCCGCAACCTGTTATCGGCCAAGTTCACATAGGTGAGAATGGGGAGCATGTCTATACGGTCAGGAATATTGTAGATTTTGTTTCCATTGGCAATCAAAATCGACAACCGCCATGTGTAAAATACTTTCTCCGCAAGGAGGCGCCGATTTTCCTCACTGCAATTGATCGCTTGATCGCTGAATTTTGTAGCACCAAGCGACAATTGCTGTTCTACTCCCAATGTATCTATCATGAATCGTTTTCCCTTGCGTGCAACCTCGGCATAACCATCTTCCAAAAAGGGTTTCGCATTTGTCCATATCCCAAGCCGTTCGATTCGCTCACCATTGGTATCGATGTAGTAATATTCGGGTTTATCCTCATGATAGGTACAGGCAAGCGTGATGCGCTTCCCTGCAACAGCCATTGAATCCCTGACCCTTACGATATTCCTTTTCAGGGACTCCCACTTTGCTTGCGATTCAGAAAATGCCGCCTCTGAGTTAGCGAGTTGTTCCTCAAGCGCATGTGACAAGGATGACAATGAATCAATCTCATTTTGATTCCTTACGGCTCTGAAAACCAAAGCCCCTATAGAGTCCTTTAGCTTTTCACATTCCCCCCATGTAGAGGCACACCTTGCATTGATTACTTCCATTCTTTCTCGTGCGATAAACGATGATGAAGGGCAATCCACCAAGGCTGCCTCATACTTATCGACAGCACGGTCCAATCGGCCGTTTCTCAAAAAAAAGTCTCCGTCAGCGATCAATTGAGCAAATTGGGTGCATTGGCCTTTCATTGGATTCAAAGCCGCAGTACACACATGAGCAAGCAAAATCGCAAAACAACAAAACCAAATCTTTTTCATAACCATCTACGTTTATTCATCTATCCAGAAATTTTTCCATCCATTTGAGATCAAGCACAAAACAGCTATTTTCAAACTCAATCATTTTCGAAGTCGCCACCTTTTGATCAGAGCCTTGATTTCCACGCGGGTTGAATCCAACACAAGTGCACTGTCGAGAAGGCCCAGAGCAGTCCGATCTTCATGCATAGACCTATATATAAACGCGTTATCCCACAAACCCTGCACAACCTTATCCACCAATCGCTGCCGCATCAGCTCGGCATAACACTGCAACGAATCCGCCTCCAACCGCGCCTCCCGTTCCAGATCCCGTGCCACTTCCGCCTCCATGGTCGCTTTCTCAGCAATCTTCGTCTGCCGCTCGGCCTCTTTTTCATTGTGAAGGGCGACGATCATCGCTATCACAGCCACAGCGATCCCAAATACCGCAGCCACCAACCCCGCCGTCGCATACCGCAACAAGCGCCTCGTTTTGAGCCGCCCGAGCCGTGTCTTTGCGAGGTCCTCCCGCAGGCGTGTGGCCTCGGCGGCCTGCTCCATTTCTGCTGCAAATCTTGCGGCTTCCCGGGCCCTCCTACCCTCTTCCACCTCGCGCCGCTTCTTCGCGAGCAAAATCGGTGCGATCAGGGTGTCGTGCGACAGTTCGTACGAAATGCCGCCTGTGCTGCTGCGCTCGGTGCGCAGGAGGTGGCGCTCGCGCAGGAGCAGGTCTAGGGACTGCTCACTGATGCTCTCTAGGCAAACAAGACGATGGTAGGCGATGCGTTGTCCATTGAGGATCAGCTTGCTTTCGATGAATGTGCGAACCGCTACTTGGTCTTGCGGCGGTAGGCAATCGATACTCTCGTCGTAAAATTGCAGGAAGATGTTGTCGAACTCGGGGATGTCATCGACTGTGATGAAGGCCTTGCCGAGGCGCTCGATGTGGCTGCACAATATTTGAAGTTGCGTGGTCTCGACTATGGGCTGCTGCCCGCTTGTGAGGTAATCGAGGATACGCTGCACGGCCTGCGGGCTGTATTGAAAGGGCAGATGCTGATAATTGCCCTCCAACAATGCGGGTCGCACGACGGCTTCCTCTGCCTGCACACGGCTCAATGGACCTAATTGGTACTTGTGATGTTGCAGGTCGGGCAGGTAGTCGGCCAATCGGTTGAGTTCGCTGTAGCGGTCCTCCCGGATGGCATACACGACACGAATTTCCATTTCCTGGTGCAGCAATTCGAATTCTGCGCGGCTCAAAAGTCCCTGATTTTGGCGCTGCCGTATCTCCAACACACTCTTGAAATGCAGTGGCACTGCCCGGTACAACAAGCCCGCCAATTGTTTCTTGAAGGCAAATATGCTGGCCTCCGGATGCGAAAACAGTTCCTCAAATTGGTCGAAAATGAGGTAATAAACCTTGGGCGTTGCGGCCACCAAGCTGTCTGCCTTGAAATGGTACCACAAGGAGTTTTCCTGCGGAATGATCCTGTCCAAAAACGTCTCCTGCACCGTTGGCAACGCCCGATGCACGGCCTCCAGGGGGGAAGATGAGTTTGCATCGACGTAAGTGCCAATGCGAATGGGCATAATATGCGCTGACGCGGTGGCTTGCAAACGCGGAATCAGGCCGGCATTGAGGAGGGAGCTCTTGCCGAGGCCGCTCTTGGCGTAGAGCAGGACTTGCTGATGCGTGTCCACGAGCTCGGCAAGCCATTCCACGTCGGCGCTACGGCCAAAAAAGAGTTCCTTTTGGTCGGGGTTGAAGGGCTCCAAGCCGGGGTAGCGGTATTGCGTTTCAAGATTCATGGTAAGGCCCGCATTGCTCGTATTGGAGTGAATTTTCAGCACGGCCGACTTCTAGGAGTTTCTGGAATTGGCCGTGGCGCTCGACGTGGTCGATGAGCATGGTGATGCGTTTGGTTTGGCTCATTTCGGGCGTGAAATCTTTGTACACAGCCTCAAAATGAATCATGCAAAAGACTTCGAATTCGGCTGGCGAAAAGGCTTTGATGACAAATTGCAGCACGCGGGTCTTGTTGTAACGCAGTTGCTGCGGCGTTTCACGTGAGGGTTTGCGCAATGCCGCAGGATCAAATTGCGCGAGGAGCAAATTCACAAAACCGAGCAAATCATCGTCCACAAATTCGATGTTGATCTGCGCCTCCAAGATGGATTTTTGATCGTGAAAGGGCGACAGGGGCACGGCATATTGCCATCGGTCGTCGGCGATTACCCCCAATATGTGGACGAGCAATTGAAAGTACCATTTGTCGAATTCGAAGCCCATGAATATGATGCTCTGCGTGCGCTTGGCATTGAACATGGTGGCGATTTCGTCGGGGAGATTGAGGTCCCGCACAAAGGATGTGAGGTAGCCAAACATGTCGTCGTGACAACAAATGATGGTTTGCGGATCTTTCACGCATCCCATCAAGTTGTAAATCAAGGGACATGCAGAACTCGGCGCCTGCGGCAATTGGGCCTTGATTTTGGGGGCGTAGAATTCATCGAAATACGAAAATGAATTGCGCTCAAAGACGTCTTGCAAGGACAGGTCGGGTGTCACGGAAATCACGACATGAAAGGGTAGTTTCGCCAAATTTTCCAGGAGCAGATTCCCTGTGCCTTCCGTTGTGGGTCGCGACGCCGTTTGGAAAAAATCACGAATGGTATTTTCGTACAAATGCCGCATTTTCTTTGGCTTCTTAAACACAATCATCCCATCGCCATCATGATAGGCAGAGATTTCTTCAGGGTTTTCGGCTGCTAAATCCCGGAAAAAGGATGCTTGCCGATCGGGGTGGCCGTAATTGATGGTGGCACCTGGCCCTAGGAAAATGATGCATTTGCCTTCCTTGATGTCGGAAGTGAGCGCTTGTAGTCGTTGGTTGCTGAGCATGTTCATGATGGCAGGGTATAGGGGCCGTGCTGTTGATATTGCGGCGCATTCACCGCCTGGACCTGCTCCAGCAATTGCCCGAGCAGGAGCCGCGACTTGCAATATGTCACCAACAGCTGAATGCGCTGCGGCTGCAAGGCGCCCGGCGTGAATTGGCGGTGGACATCACCATAATGGGCCATGGTAAATTCCTCCAATTCGAGGGGGCTGAATGCTGCTGTGAGCAGCCGAAGGATATTGCCAATTTGATATTGCGGCTGCGCTGCGGATGGCTTGGATGCATCGACGTTGGGTTTTTGGATCATGCCACGGTCCCACAATTTCTGCATTTGCACGTACATCCGGCCAACCAAGTCTTCTGTATTTTTGTATTTGGTCGGGAAATGACCGAGCTCCAAAACCTTGTTTTGGAACGCTTGCAGACTTGTGCGGTCCTCCTCTCGGGTATTGGCATGGGGAGCGTCCTTATAATAGAGGTATAGAATGGGCTTGCCACCTTCCTGAAAGGCCCCGAAGGCGTGCTCAAATTCTTGCAATGTATATGGCCCGACCTTGCTCCAATACAGCATCACAAAGATGTCGCATTCCCTCACAGCCTTGTTGTATTCCTGTTGCAGCCCGATCGGACTCATGGCGTCAAGGAAATCTTCCCACATCATGAGGTCGATAAAAACCCCTTTGTCCACCCACCTTTTGTTGATGCGGTGGATGCCAATCTCAAATTGCTCTCGGTCGATTTTGAGTTCTTCCGAAGACGCCAAAGATATTTTTAATCGTTGCATCGCCAAGTCGTTTCTCATACTGAAACGAAGTTAGCTGCCCCTTTTGGGGGATGGCTCCCTCAGAATGGGGAGAAGTGATGTTTTGGCTTCCCTATTTTGGGTGAACCCGGGAGAAGGCTAAGGAATCACATTTCAAAAAATATAGGATTGGTTTTTTGAAACCCCGACCTACACATTACACCTCCTCCAAAATCGATGTCCCCTGCGAAAAATCACCACTCGTCCAGGCCCACTGCTCGTGTAGCCTGAGCTTGCCATCGGGCAGCAGCTCGGGCGTCGAGTGGCAGGTACCCGTCATGAGTTCGCCTTGGGTATTCACCTGATGGTAGCGCATGTCGATGTGGCCTTGCGCATCGACGAGCGCGATCAGGTGCCCGTGGAGGATGCGCCCGCCCGCGTAGGTGCAGGTGAGCACATTGCCTTGCTGGGTGTAGTGAAACCGCGTGTCTGACCCGACCTCACCGTTGTCGGTGTTGGAGATGGGGCGAAAGATCTTGTCGTCGTAATTGATCATGGCGCAAGTTGTAGAATTTCTTGAACTGCAGCCCGCAAGGTCGGCAAAACAGACGCTCCAAACCATGGATTCTTGGCTTGCCAGAGGTTGTTGCGGGGCGATGGATGCGGCAAGGGCAAGTATTGCGGGAGGAGGCCGATCATGAGAAGAGGTTGATTTTGAGGACAAAAGGGAACCATGGCCTACAGCCGCTTCAACTGAATCGCCTTTTCAGGGCAGGCGGTCACGCACAGGCCACAGGCATGACAGCGGGCCGGGTCGATGACATAGGCCTTGTCGGGATGGAAATAGGTCTTGAGCTTGCCTACAAAATTGAGTTGTGCTTTGTCGGCAGCAGCGGTGGGCCGCATCTCAAAAACGTCGTAGGGGCAGATGGCCACGCAGGCGGCCTTGCCTTCACACTTGTTGAAGTTCACGACAGGTTGCAACAGGCCGGCTTCTTTACATTCCATTGGGACCGATGAGTTTTGGAAACCAAATGTACAGGATTGATCGTTGCCGATGTACGGGAATCCTGGCGCGTACAGTTAGGAATGAATTTTAATTCAGCTAGGGGTATGGCCAATGCGTTCGGGTGTATGATCCCGCTTTGCTGCGGGAGCAGCTGTTCGTTGGCCCACCCCACAACAACGCTGTGGGGCCGACGAACGAGCCTTTTGAGCATAGATTTGGCGTCGCAGAATCATCGCTTGGCGGCCAATATCGTTCGTCGGCCCCTCAAACTTGGCTTTGGGGAGGGCCAACGAACAACGTAATTCCTGCGCCTGCTCCCGCTCTCTAGGCGGGATCGTACACCCATGCGTTCAGCGTTCAAATGCCACGGCGATAGACCCAAAACGGGCGTTCTACGGCACCGAATTTTTTATAAAAGGATGCGACCGAAGGTATGCTGCTGCCTTCGAAATCAAAAATCACCCGCTCCTTGTTGTATTTCCGTAGCACAAAATCCATGATGCCGTGCATAATACCCATCGGCTTCCCGACTTCAGTGGGGCCTGCACAAACGTAATGTAAGCAGCGATGCTGCTGAGGGGCGGTAGCTGGCGTGATCAAGAAAATGGCCGCCCCCAAGAGCAGATTGTCGATGCGACGGTGTGCCGAAACCGTGAAAGCACCATCCGCGTTGGAGCGCATAGGATCGTCAATGGCCTTGCACGCCTTGGCCAATTTCGCGTATGCTGAATTTCCTACAGTCGGATTGTATGCACCCCATGCCGCTCTAAAGGTATCGATCACGTTTTCGACGCTGATCGCGTCTATCTTGTAATCAATGGGCAAAGCTTGCAGGGAAGCCAGATTGCGCTTGCAATCCTTATTGTACTTCAATGGCACTTGCAAGTCCAAAATGAAATTGGTGCGCAATTGGACCTGCTGAGGTGGTTTTCCGTCAAAATAGGGATTGAATTGCAGCCGCACACGAGGAATCAACTTTGGAATGAAAGCGAGGAAATCCTGGGTAGATATGCGCTTGTTTGAGCCAAACGCCCCTAACTGCTGGCAAAAAAGCGGTTGAACATAATATTTTATTCCTAGTTTTCGTTTGAAAGGCAGGGGAAACACAGCTTCATAATCATTGAATACCAAGGCATCCCATTGAGAATCGCAGACGGCCGATAGATATTCATACAATCCATAAACCAAGGGAGTGGTGCTGCTGAGCGTCGCGGCGTTCCACTTGCCAGGGTCTATCCTTTTGTGATGGAGATATTCGATATTCATGTGAGGAAATGAAGGGCTAAGACCCTGGTAAATGTATCAGATCAATAAACTCCCTTCAATTCAAAAATCTGTACACCCTCTTTTCGCAAAACACAACATCAAGAAAAAGTGCCGCAGACATTCTGCAATCGTGTCCATACCTAAAAATTGTACTTTCGAGGCCATTTGGGGCAATCATAAGGCCATCGTCATCATCCTCCATCTCATCTATTCTTCATGTGAAGCATCCTCCTAGCCAAAATTTTTTGCTCCCCCTTGCAGAACTGGAATGACTTCCCTTATCTTTGGATCAGTCTATGAAAAATACACGGTCCTATTATCGCAACTACGCTTATCGGCTCCCAACGGAAGTCGGCGACGTGGTATGAGGTAGTTTGACCTTATAAAATACCCAGAGCCCGGCTTCTCACGAAGTCGGGCTTTTTGTTGATCCCAAACCTTATTCACCAAGGAAAAAATGCAACAGCACCACGAAAAATACCTGCCAAGCGACCACGAGACGTGGCAAATCCTCTTTGAGCGCCAAGTCGTCAATCTCCAAGACAAGGCCTGCAGCCAATACCTGAGCAGCCTCGCACAGCTCGCACCTGCGCTCGCTGCCCACGAAATCCCACGTTTCGAGGAGCTGGATCGCCGCCTCAAGGCCGCGACCGGCTGGGAAATCGAAGTCGTGCCTGGCCTGATCCCCGTCGCGGAGTTCTTTGATCTGCTTTCCCGACGTCGATTTTGCTCGAGCACCTGGGTGCGCAAGCGCTCCCAACTCGATTACTTGGAGGAGCCCGACATGTTTCACGACATCTTCGGGCATGTGCCGCTGCTCATCGATCCCGTCTATGCGGGCTTCATGCAACGCTTTGGGGCGATCGGCAAGCGCTTTGCGGGCAATGCCGAGGCAGAGACACAGCTAGAGCGGCTATACTGGTTCACGATTGAGTTTGGCTTGCTCATGGAGGCTGGCAAACCCACGATTTTTGGTGCCGGCATTCTCTCCAGCTACGGCGAAAGCAAGCAGATCTTCGACAGCGACATCCGCATATTGCCCTTCGACATCGAGGCCGTGCTCGGGCATGCCTTCCGCAAGGAGGTGATGCAGACGGAATATTATGCCCTGGAGTCGATCGCGCAATTGGCGGAGAGTTTGGATCGCGTGGAGCAGAATTTACAGAATTCTTAGAATCACTAGGGGTGATGAATTGGAGCAGAATTTACAGAATTCTTAGAATCACTTGGAGTGATGAATTGGAGCTGAATTCTCAGAATCACTTGGAGTGTTGAATTGGAGCTGAATTCTCGGGTTGTAAGATTCAATCTTAGTTCTACTTTGTCACACTTTAAACATTGAGTCCACTCCGAAAACCAATATCCACACCAATATGTTAATAATCAATTAGTTAAAATGGATATTGCCTAATAGCTTGCAAGGGAATCAAAGTTGCATCGATGTTCAAA
>JANORP010000319.1:0-23584 GCA_031415375.1 Bacteroidota bacterium
CTCGGGATGACCAAGTGGGTTTGTCATTCGATCAAAAGGCAAATCCCATTTGTGTCCACGCGGGATGACAGGTGGGTTTGTCATTCGATCAAAAGGCAAATCCCATTTGTGTCCCCTCGAAAAGACAAGCCTTGTACTCACTACTGGTCAAGTTGCCGATAGGCCTATTTTTTTATGCAGCAACACCTCATGCCCCATGCAGGCAACCGCAAAGCAAGCCCTCCAATTCCAAGCGCTCCTTGGAACCCGGTGAAAGGATATACCGCCGTTGCTGGCCATCCTCGAGCGCGATGATCATGCCCGAGTGCTTGCTGCGCAGTTCACAATGGCAGATTTTGTTGTCGATGGCCAAGGAAAATGCGCTGATGAGGCCCATGTATTCTTGGAGTGTGAGCACCTGTTCCAAAGCAGACGCATTGGCACAAGGGCTGCCTAGCGGCGTTGCAGCCATGAAGCAAAGCTTTGACGCATCCTCGGTGTCGAGGACGAAGACATTTCCATGTTGATCGGCATACTGAAACATAACAAGGGCGTTCTTGAATCCAATTTCGGTAAAATTACGCAGATGTTCAAGGCCCATGATTACGCCAAGATGAACATTTTATTGCCACCAACGCTACATCACTCTCAAGCGCGCAATGCCATGATGAGCTTCCTACCGCCGCTCAAATGGAACTGCTGAAAAGAAAAACGTCGGGTCCTCGATCCGAAGAAAGAGGCCCGACGTGCTGCTGATTGAAAATATGCGATATCAATGCATCTCCTGTATGCGCAGGGTAGCCTGTTGCGTACCGATCGTGAGGCGCAGTAGATACACACCCGCAGGTGCGCCCACTGCTGCCGCGCTGAAGCGCAAGGTCTGCGTCCCTGCATCCAGCAAGCCGTCGTGCACGACAGCGACCAATTTGCCCTGTACATCAAAGGTCTCCAACTTCACATTGTCGGCCACGGTCATGCTGAACTGGACATTCGTCGTGCCTTGGTAAGGATTGGGGAATACCGACAAGCCGGGGATGGAGAAAGCATTTTCGATGCCCACAAGCACTGAAAGAAGAATGCAAGACTCCTCTCCGCATCCATTGTTGCTGGCCGTGAGGCAGACCGTGTACTGGCCAGGGGTGGCATAGACGTGGCTGGGATTTTGCAAGGCGCTGGTATTGCCGTCGCCAAAGTCCCACAACCAGTTGGTGACAGTGCCGACGCTTTGATCTGCAAACACTACACTCAATCCAGTTGCATTGAAGGTGAAGGCTGAAATGGGCGTCGGACTCACTGTGACCGCGACCGTGCTGGCGCTGGTACAGTTGTTGGCGTCTTGCACTTGCAAGGTGTAACTGATGCTGCTGCCTGGATCTGCAATCGGATTGGGGATCGAGGTGGAGCTGAGGTTGGTGCCCGGGCTCCAGGAATAGGTATAGGGTGCCATGCCACCCGCTGCCGCGGGAGTGCCACCCAATGTGGCAGTGTCGCCTTCGCAGATGTTGATGCCGACGGTCGTGTTGCCTGCATCGGCCACGAGTGCCGGCGGTTGATTGATGCCGACATTGACGACGACCATCTGGGCTTGCGCTTGCAGCCCTATTCCCAGGCCGGCACTGAGGAGGCCGAGGCTGAGCAGTTGTGTGATTGTATTTTTCATCGTGTATTTTCTAGTGTGGTGGTGGAATGAATTACCAGGAAATGATCACTTGGCCATTGCCTGTCCAGATGCCGCCAGTGTTGTTTTGCTGCGCACCAATGTTGTAAGAGCCGCCGCCGCCGCCCGAATTGTTGATGTCGGCAGAGCCACCGCCTGAGTAGCCGCCGCCGCCGCCGCCACAGTTGCACAAGCCATAGCCCACGCTACCGCCGCCGCCGCCGAGGCCCCAAGTGCCAGCAGTAAAAGTCGTGCTTAAGCTTGTGCCTGCGACACCCGTAGAGCCCGTGTTGCCAGCCAGCCAGCCACGTCCACCACGGCTAATGTCGGTTGGCGTATAGGAATGGTCGCCACCATCGGTACCTGCGGTGCCACCGAGGCCAGATGAGCCACCGTTGCCATTGACACCACCGGGGGTCACGACGGCATGCACGCCAGCATAGTTGGGATCTTGGAAATCGTGGCCGCCGCCACCGCCGGCGATGATCCAAGGCGTGTTGCTAAATGCGACGCCAGATGCGCCGCCGCCACCGCTACTGCTGGCGTCAGGATTGCCTCTGCCGCCGACCACAACATTGAGGACTTGGCCGGGTGTCACGGCAAATTTGCCGCGCATTCTGGCACCCAAGCCGCCTTGTGGCAATGGGGCTTGGCCTGTCACTGCACCGCCTTGGGCACCCCAGCACTCGATCGTCACGGAATCCACACAGGGAGGAACTGTAAATGCCTGCAAAGCGCCCGTGAACGCGAGCGTCTGTGAACCTGATGAGGCTACGCCGCCAGGGGAAAGCGTGAGGGTGTCCATCTCGCTGCAGCCGATGGCGTCGGTGACGGTGAGCACATAACTCGTCATGGCAGTGATCGTTGCAATGGGATTGGAGACGGTGGTGCTGCTAAGTGTCGCGCCATTGCTCCAGAGATAAGCGTAGGGTGCCACGCCATTGCTCGCTGTCGGGTTGCCGCCGATGGGTGTCGGTGACCCGGTGCAAGTCTGGCGGTCAAGACCTGCATCAATGCTCAGGTTGGAGCGCAATACGTGGGTCGTGTCGGAATAGAAGGGATTGCAAGTACCTGTGGTGACAATGGCACGGTACCAAGTTTCCACCGACGGGTAATCGACCAAACTGGGGTTGTTGGCGCCGGGGATCGAGGTCCAATTGGCACCACCATTGGTGGAATTTTGCCACTGGATCGCACCAGACTGGCCCGTGAGGTTGAGGGTGAGGCTGTCTCCCGCGCAGAGCGCTGTCTGAGCCTGTAGTGGATGGCCCGCCAGGGCCATAACCGCAGTTGCGAACACAGCGAGCCATTTTGCGGGTGTCGCAAAGGGTAATTTTGATTTCATAACAAACGTTTTAGTTGAATTAGTCTCCTAGTTACAAGGTAGGATTATTTTGGGGGATTTTAGCAATGCGAAAGCCCACAAATTGCCTTGGTGCGGCGACCTAAAATCAATGTTTTTGATATTCAGCGCATTAGGGTTGCGGAACTCTCTGCCCATGCGAGTCCATCCGCCAACTCCAAATTGCAAAATTCCAGATGGACCACACGGCGACGACTGCCAGCTTGAGCCCTACGGCTCGCATGTATCGTGAGCGGGCGCATGAGCATGACCCCGCCTGCGGGCACATCGCATGTGACCTCGCGTGCTGCCGCCCAAGGCTGCACTTCCTTGCGCACAATACCTTCCAAATGGGAGCCTTCGACGACACGGAGCGCGCCATTGGTTGCATCGGTGTCGTCGAGGTGGATGCGTAGGGTGAGTGTGCTTTGCAAAATTTCAAGCGGGGGCACCACGCCAACGATCCCTTGCTTGTACGTCCATTGGCTATAACCGACAGTGTCATTCAGTTAAGGATTTAGAACCTGAAATCGGTACGCTTGGCAAGCCTGAAGGGCTTGAATATTAGTAGCCCCAGACGAAGTCTGGGGCTACGGCGAATAATCGGGCCAACAACCCTGAAGGGATTGAATGTGAGCAATCTACAAGAATAGCTGTCAATATTCAACCCTTTCAGGGTTGACACTTCGATGGGTTCGCAGACGGTGGGTTTCACCCACCGCTATTCACATTCAAGTCCTTCGGACTTGTCCTACATTCCTTAACTTAATGACAATGGGGTACAGTAGCCGCATGTCAGGAGCTGATTTGTATTCATGGTGCATCCCGTTTAAATGGATTATCCTCAAATATTCCTGCGAATGCAGACAAGGATTGCGACCCTATTTTTTCTTGGAGCGGAGATGGTCTTCCCTCATTTTTACAAGATCGAATGGCGCGCAATCTTGGATCAGTTGCGCCACAACCTCGATGGGCACTTCGGATGCATTCACGAAGTTGAGGCAGCCTTTTTGGAACTTCGCATCTGGCAATAGCGCCTTGTATCTTGCATGTACCTCCGGAGACGCATACATCGGCATGAGGTGCAACGACATGTATCTTGTCACGCTGGAAAGCGCATATTTCATATTGCACTTTCCATGGTAAACGATCATTTCTTTTCCCATCATCAGCTCTACGACCGCCGTCACCGACAGATCGTTCGCAAGGATGGTTTCGTGGATTTTGGTGAGCAATGGCTGTCGCTCCCTAGGTTGCTGTGCAATGAAATCATGTGGCTGCATAGAGACAATGTATTATTTATAATAATTCATACCCTTTGCCCCGGCCAAGCAAAACGAAAAGCCGATCACGGCCACGAGCAAGGTCGCTAGCAAAAAAGCCAAGCCAAAATGGGTGCGCTTGAAGATGACAAACACGATGCTCGCGATGAAACAAACTCCACTGTGCATGGCTACCATGACCATCATGCTGGCCATGAATCCCATTTCCCCTCCTTGTTGCCGGGCTGTCGAACCATACATGGCTACAGAATAGGCGAGCAAGACCATAAGATTGATTCCGCAGACTTTGGCCATGAGCTTGGTGAGGGCGTGTTCCTTTTCCATCAGAAGATCATGGATCCGTTGGAGACGACCGATATGCCGCCCCAGCAAGCCGAGAAGCCGACCACGGCCACGACGAGCGATGCGAGTATAAATGCCAAGCCATAGTTGCTGCGTCCCATTACAAAAAAGACGATGGCGGCGATAAAGCAACCGATGGTCTGCAAAGGAACCAGCAAGAACATGCCGCCCATCACGGTCCCACCTCCACCTGATGTACCCGCATCGATGGCCACCAACAGAACCGTGAGTCCCAGCAGTGCTGCGAGATTGATGCCGACTACTTTCCCGATTTCACGCATGGTGCATTTCCTCCACGAGTTGAGCCCAGTGTGCTTGCAGCTCTGGGCGGTAAAACAAATTCATCGTTTCAAAGGGGATGATGCGCCCGTCGGTGTGTGCAATGTGTACGCAAGACTTTTTGATCGCGCGGATGTCGAAGTCGTAGGCGTCCATGAAACGCATGATGATGATCCTGAACAAATTGTTGTAGCTCAGACCCGGCGCGACGATGTCGGGGAGGCAGCAGAGCAGGTGCTGCACCTTCTCTTGTACAGCATCGACCGAGATGCCCGTACTGAAGATTTGCAGCAAGTGGTTTTTGAGGCCCTCGTCCTGTTCATAGACGATGGTGTTGCGGCTGTTGTTGAGCAGCATTGCGGGGTCGATGAGGCGCGTGAGCGGATACACGCCTGTCGCACCCTTGAGGGCATAGCCCATCACGAGCGCGTCGGGATTGCAAGGCACGGGAATGAGGTCGTCGGGTTCAAAGACCGGGCATTGCTCCAAGATGAGACGGCGCACCTCACTGTTGGTGAGGCGGTCGAGCGATGGATCGAAATTTTCCAAGCGACCACTGATCGAGGTAGGTTGGAAGGTCACTCCGCGCACGCAAGGCTGCTGCAAGGCATAATCGATGATTTTGCCGATCTCGTGGTCGTTGAGGCCCTTTTGCAGGGTCACGACGAGCGTGGTGGAGAGGTTGAGGCGATTGAGGTTGGCAATGGCCTTTTCGCGCACGTTGCGCAGGTCTTTGCCCCTCAATTGCGTGAGCACATTTTCCTCAAAAGAATCAAACTGCAAATAGATCTCAAAGTCGGGAGCGTAGGTGGCGAGGCGTTCGGCGAATCCAACATCGTTGGCGATGCGCAGGCCATTGGTGTTGAGCATGAGGTGCTTGATGGGCAGGGCCTTGGCCATGTCCAGGATCTCAAAAAACTGCGGATGGATCGTGGGTTCGCCACCGCTCAGCTGCACCACGTCGGGTTCACCTTCGCTCGCGACGACGGCATCGAGCATCAGCTTGATCTCTTCAAGGGTGCGGTGCCGCCCATGGGTCGGCGAACTGCTCGCATAGCATGTCGGGCAGGTGAGGTTGCAGCGATCGGTGACCTCGATGAGTGTAAGGCAACTGTGCTGCTCATGGTCGGGGCAGATGCCGCAATCAAAGGGGCAGCCATGAACGGTCTCGGTATGAGGCTGCCGAGGATATTCTGATGCTTTGTTGTAGTTGCGGATCTGCTTGTACCACTCGATGTCGTCGGCGATCACGACCTTTTGCCAGCCGTGTTCCTTGCATTTTTTGGTGAGATAGACCTTGCCATCTTCAAAGATCACCTTGGCATCGACCTTGCGGTGGCACTCGTTGCAGAGGCTGATCGTGGCATCGTAATAGATATAGTTGCGTTCAGGCGACATCAGCGAGCAATTTTTTTGGTGAAGTGAGCAGCTGCCAGAGCGTGCGGCCATAGTAGGCCAGTCCCAAGATACAGACCATTTGAATCGTTCCCAAACCGATAAAAATGTGCAGACTGGGTTTGATGAATTCGATGCAGAGGCGCATGAGCAGGTAGGCGATCATAAAGAATTGGAAACGCAGGCCGCTGCGAAAGCTGAAACGGCGGTCCAGCAGCAGGAGCAGGCCGGCCAACAGGCCCAAAAACACGATCTCATACAGGGCGACAGGATGCCGTGGAATCCCATCTCCCAAATCCATCGCCCATGGCAGACTTGATGGAATCCCAAATGTAGGCTCATACACGCCCATGGAAAAGCAGCCCAGCCGCCCGATCGCCAACGCAAACATGAGGGGATATGTGAACAGGTCGCCCGAGGAAGACCGCTCGCCGATGATTTTTTTGATCAGCTCCACCCCGAGCAATCCACCGAGCAACCCGCCAATGATGGTCTTGCTGGCATACAAGTAGAGGAATGGATGCTCGGATTCCATCCAAGCGCTTGGATTTTCCAAAGCGCCAATGAGTCGCGAGAAAATGAGTCCGCCGGCCGCCGCCCCGATGATGATCCAGACACGGTTGCGATCTGGAATGCGGTCTTGCTGGCGCTTGCGCAGGAATGCAAAGAGGCGATACCCCAAAAAGTAACTCATCGTCTCCAAGAGCAAATGTGCATTGATCTTGACGTTGCCGATGCCGATTTCGATGGGGAAATGCACGAGGGTTTCTGGGGTTTGGAGCCAAGATAGGCAATTGTAGGAGAATTTGGTGCCTTGCTGATGGCGCAGATGTAGGATTCCGGTCTTCAGCGAAGCCAAATACAAACTGCAAGACACGCAAAGGCAGGATGCAAGGGGCGCTCGTGTTGCGATCTATCGCAACCGTTTTGGATCACTTGTTTTTGCCGGAGGCAAATGGTCAATAGCCCTGCGGCCAGAGGCCGCGGGCTCGCTTGGCAAGATGCCGTGGGCTCTCCCCGAGCTTCCATCGCAACCATTTCTAATCACTTGTTTTTGCCGGAGGCAAATGGTCAATAGCCCTGCGGCCAGAGGCCGCGGGCTCGCTTGGCAAGATGCCACATCCGCTCGTGGATTTCGCTTTAATTGCCACTGAAGGTCCTTCAAAAAGTTGTAAATTGCGGCCCTCTGATGGAACTTCACACCTCTCCAATGCGGCGGATCGCCTTATTCATACTGACTTTTTTGTGGGCTGGCTCGGCCTTGCTGCCTGCCCAGCGCCTCGACGAAGACCTGCAAAACCTGGCATTTTTGCCGATGGACAGCAGCCGCGTCGCGGCACTCAACCGCATCAGCGAGGCGCTCCAGAGCGACTATCCCGACTCTGCGATGACCGTGGCCGCCCAAGCGATGAGCTTGGCCCGCAAAATCAATTTCTCAGCTGGCCAGACCCAGGCTCGCCTGAACCAAGGCCGAGCCTTGGTCGGCAAGGGCCGTTTTGAAGATGCCGCCGCTGCACTCAAAATCTGCGAATCTGAATTTGCACAGCTGCACGACCTGTCGGGCCTCGCCGCCTGCGCGCTCGCCGATGGGCAGATGGCCCTGCAACGCAAGGCTTGGAATGCAGCCTTGGCAGCTTGCCACAAGGCAGATTCGCTGATGCAATTGGATTCCCTGATCGGCAATGGCCCCGACCTCTTGCGTGGCAATGTCTTCCAAGAACTCGGAAGCTATGACCTCGCCGCGGGCTTTTACGAGACCGCGCAGCGCATCGCCCATCGCAACGGTGCCGCACGCGGCAAGGCCGCTGCAGCCGAGGCACTCGGTGCCGTGATGCTCTTGCAGGGTCGCAACGACTCTGCGATGGTGCAATACCGAGCGGCTTTTGAAGCTTGGAAAGCTGCGGGCGACCGCTTGGGGCAGATGACGGCCTTCACAGGCATGGGCACTGCGAGTGCCCGTGCAGGCAAGCCCGAAGGCGCGCTCGACTACCTGCGCGATGCCATCGCGCTGGCGCGTGACGATCGTGCCCAGCAAAAGCAAGGTTTGGCCCTCATTCGGCTTGCCGAGGCGGAGGTCAAGCTTGGCTTGCCCGATTCCGCCCAGCGCCGCTGCTACGATGCCCTCGTCTTGTTGCGCAACCTGCCCGATCCCGTGCCCGCGCTCGATGCCCGCATCGGCATCGTGCAAGCTGCCCTCATACGCGCCGATTACAGCCGTGCCCAGCGCCATGGAGATACCGCAATTGCGATCGCAGACAGCTTTAAGCTGTTTCGGCCGCTCTATACTGTGAACCAGCTCTTGTCCAAAGCCTACCAAGTGCTCGGCGATTACCGCCAGGCGCTCAGGCATTTCCAGCTCGCAGCCACCGCCAAAGACAGCTTGCAACGCACCAAGGAGCGTAACCAATCGCTCGCGGTGCAAGTCAAGCTCACCGATGAGGCCGACTTCAAGGGCCGCCAGGAAAGCCAGCAAGCCCAGGCGGCGGCACAAGAGCTCGCGGGTGACCTGCAGCAAACCAAGATCTTACTCTGGGTGGCATTGGGGGCACTGGTCGTGAGCATGATCGGTGGCACGCTGTTCATGCTGCGGGCCCGCGCCAGCGGCCGACGGGTCACGCAGTTGCTGCTCAAAAAGGACGAGGAATTGGGGGAAAGTCAGCAGGAACTCTCGCGCGTGAGTGCACGCTTGCAAGCCAATGACATCGATTACGACGCAGTCGTCGCCGAGCGCACAGAGACGCTGCAAGAGGCGGTGGAAAGCCTCATCTCCGAAAACGAGGGCCACCAAGAGTTTCTGCAGCATGGTGCCAACGATTTGCTGGAACCCGTGGGCCGGCTCAAGGAATTGGTGCGCGTGGCCAAGGGCTCTGGACAGGTCAAGGATTTTGTACTTTCGATCGACCTCATCGAGGCTGAAGCGATCTATATGGAGGGCATGCTCAAAAAGCTGCTCAAGGTTCAGGAGATCAAAAACGGATTCAGGGAATTGCAGCCTGTGAACATCGAGGAGCTGATCCTGGACATTCGGCCGCAACTCAAGGAAATTCCCGGGGTCAAATATCCCGACGTGCGCTTTGAAGATCACCTCAAGCGGCCTGTGCTCGTGGATGGCAACCTCATCCGCGTGATTTTGGAGAATCTTTTGGAGAATGCTTGCCTCTTTCGCAAGGATCTCGGCAATGATTCGCCACTGATCGAGGTCATGCTCAAGAAGGAGGATGAAGACATCTTCATCAGCATCAGAGACGAGGGCATCGGCATCCCGAATGATGTGAGAGACAAGATTTTTGACCTCTTTTTCAAGGGAACAACGCAATCGCAGGGACATGGCCTCGGCTTGTACCTCGTGCAGCGCGCCTTGCGCGAGATCGGCGGGCGCATCGCGGTCGAGAGCAAAGAAGGCGTGTTTACAGAGTTTATCGTGCGCTTTCACGAGATGGAAGGGTGATCGCTGATCTGGTCTTCACATCTCGGCGGGGCCTCGTCTAGCGCCGCATCATTTGTCCCAATGTAGCCGATGCGCCAAGGTGCTGCCTGGAAGGCAATAGTACACAGGCGTGCCCTTTTCCAAATCAAAATGGGCTTCGATTTGGCCAGCTTGACCGCAATTCGCTTCCAAAAATTGCCGTTGAGGCCCAAAAAACTGACTTTCGACCCAGAGCTCGACGGGCAATGGATTGTGGTTCCGAATCCTGAGTTGATGAGCGCCCGCATCCGCCTCCAGAAAAAAATGATCTTCGCGCAAGCCGTCGCTCAATGCGCTGCGTATTTTGGCTGCATTTTGCAAAAGCATTTGTTTGTCGAGTCGGTACCCAAAATAGGCTTGGCGCAAAAAGTGGGCGCGTGCCTCGATCTGCGGAGCTAGCTCCACAAAAATGCTGTCGAGAAATGCTGGGGCGCAGTAGCGCTCCAATTGCTGGTAATAGGCCCGCACAAAATCCTGGTCTTGGAAGACATTGACGCTGGTCGGATCGCGGTAGGCGGCATCGTCGCGGCTTTGGTCATGTAACTTATAGCCCCAAAAAGGGTAGGGGATATAGGTGTCATTCTCTGGCCCCGAGAATCCGTCAAAGACCACAGGTTCCAGCCGCTGGGTCACCGGATTGAAGTAGAAGCGGCGGTTGTGCCAGATGAGGCTGTGGTAGGCGGCAAAGAGGTCGGTGAGGGCATATTGACGGGCAGCAAGTTGCAGGTCATAGACTTGCGATAGCTGATGGATGGGCGCTTCGGTTGCGATGCCAGCTAGGCTGTCGGGCTGCGCTGTCGGGGTGACGCCAGCCCTGAGTTGGGCGAGCACGCGCTGGGCATCGTCGAATTGTGCATGTAGCACACTGTCTTTGAGGATGTGTTTTCGCTTGAAGGGCCGCACGGGGGCAGCATCCAAAAACGGCACCGCCAGATAGGGGAATGCGCTGTCTCGCAAGGAGGCGATGCGGGCGTCCCACATGCCAGATTCGTCGATTTTCAGGATCGGGCCTTCCCTGCGGCGTTGGCTCTCCAGCAACTCCTTGGAAAAGTGCTCCTCGATGGCATAGGGTCCCAGTAGGCGGCCATTGAGGCGTAGCTGGATGTAGTCATAGCGCGGGGTGAGCAGTCCCTCGCGGGCGAGGACCTGGTGAAATAGCCATTCGTTAAGGTAGCCGCGTCGCTCTGGACTCTGGAGGGAAAAGACCGTCATGCGTCGCCAAGCGGCACTGTCGCGCAACTCTACCCTAAAAGACCATTTTTCACCTTCCAAGTGATCGGTCCAGTCGCCTTTGAGTCGCATGCGCACGGGCCAAATTTGGTCGCCCTCAATCAGTTTGGCCTTGACCCAGCTGCTGTCGTCGTCCAGTAAGATGCCAACCGCGAGCGCCGCGTCGCGCCGCCGTTGCAGCTCCAGCATTTTTTTTGGCCCCACTTGGAGGTCGATCGTCTGCCCAAAGGGAAAGGTGAAGGCGGATGCAGGTTTTTCAGGTGGCCGTCGGGGCGACAGGAAGGTAATGATGGCGACGAGCACGAGGGATGCCACGCCGGTGAGGGCGATTTTCAAACGGGGATTTGTAGATTCCCTAGTTGGCATCTGCATGAACTGTGGTAGCACGGTGTATCGCGCCTGCTGGTGTTGAAGGTGCCACACCTGCGAGGAAAGAGATGTATGCCTGGGTGATTGGGAATGCGCGTGTGATGACGGCCTCGGGTCTGCTGCCCGCGACGCGTGTGTGTGAACATGGAGCGAAGGATGTAGCAGTCAATTGCATCGCGTGAGAGGGCATGGGCGAAAATTACGGAACCATTCACACATTCGCCACCAAGAGCATCCCGATGGTGTATTTGGAGTTGCGGGCGAGGCGCAAGGGGATGCGCTGGGCGACGCTTTGGTACTGGTCGTCATCGTCTTGGTCGTACTTGAGTTCCAAGACGACGGCCTCGTCGTGCGCAAATTGGCGGTGGGGCTGCTGCCGCGCGTTGAAGCCATGGTGGTGCATGGCCCGGTCGATGGTGAGGCGAAACTTGCCGTTGTAGGAGATCAGGTAGGACCGCTGGTAGGTATTGAGCAGCACGGGCACCAAGTCCTGTGCTGCGAGCAACGAGGCCGATGGCTGCTGGGCATGCAGGGCTTTGAAACCTGTTGCAAACTGCGCCCGCATCAGGTCGCTGTTGGCGATTGCGAGGGGTGGCAATGCGACCGTGAATTTGTCACCGAGCTCGCCATCCTTGCATTTCATTTCCAGGATCGGTGCTAGCGCCTGTGTGGTATCTGCACCATACCAGCGAATGCGGTATTTGCGGCGCTCTGCTACGCCGTGCAGATTTTCGTGTAGGAAATGCAGCTCGGGCGTGTCAAAATAGACATTGTTGACCTGCCGATCGGGATAGAGCCTGCGAAAGGACATCGGGTGGTCGCGCACGATCTGTGTCACCTCGGCCAGGGTCAAGTCTTCTGTGCGGTATTTTCGCTCGTAGCGCATCAGCGTTTGCCCTCGATGACCTGGCCGTCGAGGGTGAGCTTGGAGCCCGCCTGCAAGACATACATCTGCTTGTTGCCAACGGCTTTGTACCGTTCCACGACGATGGTGCCGGGCCCATACTCTGGTTTTTTCTGATAGGCCGCAAAGGCCTGCTCATTGTCGTAGAGTTCGATGTTTTTCACGGTGACCTGCGTGAGGTCCTTGGCCGCGAGGCCGATCACGCAGTTGCGCACCGTGGCATTTTCGATGGTGGCTACGCATTCCTCGCCGAGGCTGATCCCCTTGTCGCCAGCGTGATCGATCTGTGCACTCACGATGGTAATGAAGCTCCCTGAGAAGTCGATGCAGTCATTGCCTGTGTGGGAAAAGGTCGCATTCACCAAGGTCCCATGACAAAAATCGGAGTCAAAACCGTCGCCCTGGGTGTAGCCGACAAATGAGTTGCTGAACGTGAATACGCTGCGAATGGTATTGAGGGCATCTTCGCAGTGATTGTTGACGAAGCGGCAGCGGTCGATCAGTATCTCGGATTCATACAACGTAACGGCGCCTGTGAGGTTCCAACCTTTGTAATGCAGGGTGTTGAGGTTGTCGAACACCGTGTAGTGAAACTCTGACTTGCCCTCGGCTTGCAAGACCGTGAAGCCGCTGGCGGATTTGTCGCTGCTGCTGATGAGGATGGGCTGCTCCTCGGTGCCAAACATGAGCACTTGGGATTTGGAGATGAATTTGGCCTTGCCGATCAGGTCCAACTGCACGCCCTTTTCAAACCAGACTTGGTAGCCGGCCGGGATCAGGATGTCGTGGTTGCATTGGTATTTACCTGTCTTGAAAGTGACGCGGTGGGCGGCGGCATCGACTTGGAAGAATTCGTTGGAAGTAATGATGAGCTTGTCGAAGAGTTCTTGCTCAGGTGTGAGGCCAGCCGGCTCAGCCCAAGGCAGGACCTCTACATGAAATGTGGAATCCATGCCGGGCACCTTGAAAAAGAGCACCTTGCCCTCGACGCTGCTGTAGGCATCCACATATTCCGCCGGGAATTCATTGTTGTAGGCATCGAGGAGTTTGTCTTCGGTGAAGGGCGCGTCGATTTGTTTGGTCTTGGCACCCACACCAGCGAGCACCACAGGTAGGCAATGGTAGTTGTACACGCGATAGTGGTAACCTTGTGGTGTCTTGCCCTGCAAGTGTGCCTTGACGGAGCTGCGCTCCAAGGGTGTAATGAGTAGGCGAAGGCTCTTGGCACGGCTGCGGATGGTCTCCACGTCGTAATTGTAGTCTGGCCACTCGTGCCGCAACCACCGCTCCTTTTGGTCGAGCTGCTGCGCAATGCCCAGGTACAACCGATCGAGGTAGGCGGGATCGGTGAAGCGCATGAGGGATTGCACGTAGTGCTCCAAAAATTTGCGGTCATGGAAAAACCGCTCAAACATGAGTTCGCGGTAGCCAGGCGCCATGTAGCGCACATTGCGGGAAAAACCAATGAAGGGGCGGTCGATCCAGAGCAGTGGCCCTGTCTCGGTAAAGCCATCGAAGCCGATCGGCTCCATGCGGCTGATCACGGGATTGTAATACCAGCGTTGGTTGTGCCAGATGAGGCCATGCTGTGCATTGAGCACGTCGATGATGGCGAGGTACCGCGCATATTTGGGGGCATCAAAGATGTCCCAGACTGTTTTTTGACCTGTTTTGTATTGCTGCACGAGTTGCTGGGCAATCTCGACCTGCCGCATCATGGCAGTGTCCTTGAGGGCTTGGGCCACGCCAAATGGGCCGATGGCGCTCGCTTGATAGACGGGCACATGGGCCTCCAGAGCATCTGCGTCGTTGGCAATGTCCAAGGCTTGCACCTCCCAGAGGCCCTCTTCGTCATATTTGAGGATCGGCCCCTCGCGGCGACTGTTGTACTCGACGATTTGCTTGTCGAAGTGTTCCTCATACGCATACAGCCCCTTGGAAATGCCATTGACTTTGAACTCGATGAACCCATAGCGTGGGGTGAGGATGTCTTCTTGGTCGAGCCATTGATGAAACACCCACTCGCTCAGGAAATCGCGCGTGAGCGGATTTTGGACCGAGAATGTGGTCATTCTGCGCCAAGCCATTCCAGGATCGAGGGCGATGCGAAACGACCATTTCTCCCCGACCAAGTGGTCGGTCCAGTCACCTTTGAGCCTTGCCTTGCCGGTGTATTCCTTTTTGCCCTGGGTAAATTTTGTATTGACCCAGACATCGTCCCCAGCCGCCAAGATGCCGCGCTGCAATGCATCCTCACGAATGCGGTGCAATTTTTCCATGCCCTTATCGCTGATGATCAGGTTGATGCAGGGGACAGAGTCTTCCTTGGGGAAGTCGCCCAGCTTGTGCTCCATGGCGGGATTGAGACGGCGCACGGTGAGATCGTCAAAATAGGCGGGCTCAGCCTCGGTGTTCCAGAGATAGCATTTCATGGAACCCTCAGTGATCGTCACGGGCACCTCGACTTTGAGCAAGATGTGTTCCCATCCGCCAGACTCCTCGGCACCAGTGAAGACGCCTTCTTTGTAGAGGCCCCAGCTGGCGTCGGCGATCAAAAGTCCCTTGTGGTCTTTTTGCTTGCGCCAGACGGCGATTTCATAGACCTCGCCTGGGAGCATGTTCTTGATGGTATAGGTCGCGCCAAATTCCTGCTTGGCATGGATCATGCAAGCGTAGCTGCCTGAGCGTGCTATGCCGATGGCCTGGGTCTGTCCATTCTGAAGTCTGGATTCCCCAGCCACAAAATACTGCATGCCGCTGTCTGCCACCACAACTTCCATGTCGCAAGCGACGAGCGTGGCCGAACGCCAGCTCTCCTTGTAGTTTTGGTAACCAAGCCGCAGGAGCAGCGCGAGCACCAAGACGATGCCGGCTACGATGCCCAGCCGCTTGCGCAGGATGGTTTTGGACCGATCGTTGCGGATGATCATACCGCGATGTTGCGTTGCTCTACAAAGGATAGCACCATGTCGGGTGCCAATGCACCCAATTGATTGCGGGCTGCGTCGATCTGTGTGATCGATTGTGCATCGATGACATAACTCAGGTCGAGTTGCTTGCCGCTGTCGTCGATGCGCTTGAGCTCTACAAAGGGGAAGTTGTCGCTCAGGACTTTGGTGATCGCTGCTAAGTCACGGTGACTCGTGCTCAGGTTCAGGTGCATGTTGTCGGCCGACTTATAGAGGCTGCGCTTGCGTAGCATGGTTTGTGCAAACAGTAGGACCATGATGAAGATGAATGCGCAGATGGCAATGATGATCTCATCGGCACCAGCGGCCAGTCCCAAGCCGATCGCCAAAAAGAGATAGGTCAATTCTTCGGGATCCTTGACAGCTGCCCTGAAACGCACGATGCTCAATGCTCCCACGAGGCCGAGCGACAAGGCCACTGAGGATTTCACAATGAAGATGATAAGCATGGTCGTGAGTGCCAGCGGCATAAAAATGCGTGCAAACCTGCGTCGGTTGCTGATCGCATTGCCAAAGCGCACATAAAACAGGCCCAGTAACGTCGTGAGGATCGCCGTGACGAAGAGGTTGATCGCAAACGTGAGGTAGTTGATCTCGGTGAATGAGTTTTGCAATTCACCGAGGTAGCGCTCGAAGTATTCCATATTGAGAGTGGATGTACACCACTTGATAAGCTATTCTAAACTTCTGATCCTGCAAAAATAAGGAAAGCATTACTTGGAAAAAAGCGCCTTGTCAGGTGGTCTCGCGATGAATAGCCGACTTGAACAGCTTAAATGTGCCGTTTGGCATGAGATTTGCCAATTGAAAGCAGGTCGTCCTTGGTGTTCTTTTAAAACTTGCCACTTTTCATTACGTATGAATGTGTGGGCGATCCTCTAAAAAAGTGGAAAAGCTGTTACTCAATTGGTCTCTACTTTAATAAATTTGTACTTTAGAATAGAGTTTTACGCTGAATCGAATATGAAAAACGTGCAGAGATTTACAATCATGTTGGTGTTGCTGATGGCTGTTTCTGGATTGCGGGCGCAGACTGCGGCGACAGGCATCGAGTTTTTCCACGGCACATTTGTCGAGGCGCAGGCCAAGGCAAAGAAGGAAAACAAAATCATCTTCATGGATGCCTATACCTCTTGGTGTGCACCTTGCCGTTTCATGGCTGCCAACGTATTCACAGACCAGAGTGTGGGTGAGTATTACAATGCGCACTTCATCAACCTGAAAGTCGATATGGAAAAAGGTGAAGGTGTCGATCTGAGCCGCCGCTACAGTGTAATGGCCTACCCGACGCTGCTCTACATCGACGGCAATGGCGAGGTCAAGTCGCGTACAATGGGCGGCAAGTCGGCTTCAGACTTCATAGCCCTCGGCCAAAAGGTGATCAAAGGAAACTAAACCCTCTCCGGGGGTATGATACAAGGAAAGCCCCGACCGACGTCGGGGCTTTTTGCGTGGATTCGGCAAGCGGGGTGATGACCCGTTCGTCGGATTGACGACCCGTTCGTTGGGCCTCCCCGCAACTGTCGCTGGGGCCCAACGAACGGATTCCTCGCTGCTGACCCCCGCCATGTGCGGGACAGGCATTTGCCTCCGGCGATTGCGGCTAATAATTGCTGATATTGAACCGTTTATGCCGGAGGCAAATGGTCGATTGCCCTGCGGCCAGAGGCCTAGGGCTCAGAATTGATGACCCGTTCGTCGGATTGATGGCCCGTTCGTCGGGCCTCCCCGCAACTGTCGCTGAGGCCCGACGAACGGATTACTCCAGCTGTTGTAGGGGTCTGCCCCGATTTTATCGAAAAGGCCCGACGAATGGATTGCAACCGTAGTCTCGATGGCCATTACGAACGAAATTCCTACCCAAATTGCCATTTTCAGATGCGACACCGGCGATCATCGATTGGAATGCGTTTGCCCTATATCACTCCTGCGCTATGCCCTACAGTCGGTCGCGCCCATGCTGTAGGCAAGGTCGCGACCTTGCCCTACATTCATGGGCATGTTTGAAAAATTTGCCATTCCTGCGCTATGCCCTGCAGTGGGTCGCGCCCATGCTGTAGGCAAGGTCGCGACCTTGCCCTACATTCATGGGCATGTTTGAAAAATTTGCCATTCCTGCGGAATTGGCATGCATCAGATGTTTTTGATCCAGAACTGAGGTTATTTCAAATCTCTGTATCCCCCTCAAATCTGATTCCCCTCAATTGCCGCCTTGATCAACTCTGCGCGGCTCTGTCCCACGACGGCTACGAGTTCTTCCAGTGTGGCCTCCTTTACCTTTTTCACGGAACGAAAATGGGAGAGCAGCTTGTCGGCACTGCCCTTGCCGATGCCAGGCAGGTCGGTGAGGTGGGTCACGAAGGTGCCTTTGCTGCGCAGGTCGCGGTGGAATGTGATGCCAAAACGGTGGGCCTCGTTGCGCAACTGCTGTATGAGTTTGAGCGATGTACTGCGCTTGTCGATGTGCAGCGGGATCGGATCGTTGAGCACATAGATCTCCTCCAATTTCTTGGCGATGCCGATGATCGGCACCTTCCTGAGCAATCCCAATTCCTCCAATGACTTGGCGGCGCTGCTGAGCTGACCCTTGCCACCATCGACGATGATGAGGTCAGGCAGGGGAATGCCCTCGTCCAGACAGCGCTTGTAACGGCGGTGGATGATCTCCTCCATCGAGGCGAAGTCGTTGGGGCCCTCGACGGTCTTGATCTTGAAGTGGCGGTAGTCTTTCTTGGCGGCTTTGCCGCCTTTGAAGACGACCATGGAGGCGACAGGGTAGGTGCCGTGAAAGTTGGAATTGTCAAAGCACTCGATGTGGCGGGGCAGGGTGAGCAGGTGTAGGTCTTTTTGGAGCTGCTCCAAGATGGGCTCGGTGGGGTCCTTTTTCTTTAAAGTCTGCTTCCAGACTTTCTCCTCGAGCAATACCCGGCAATTTTTGAGCGAGAGATCGACGAGCATCTTGCGGTCGCCGCGCGTGGGCTGTTTGATTTGCCCCGTCCAGCTCGATTCATCCTCGGGAGTAAAATCGACATTCACCAAGAGTTCCTTGCCCAGCTCCCCGTCTTGTACCAGTCGTTCAAAGACCGTTCCCAAGAGCTCGGCATCGGTCTCGTCAAATCGGATGCGCACTTCCCAGCTGTGGGTGGCTGTGATGGCACCATGGGTGACGTGGAAGTGGTTGATGACCGCCAGGTCATTGAGGCGATCGACGGTGAGCACATCCACTGCATCGATTTCTTCGGAGACGACAGTATTGCGCAGCTTGAAGGCCCTGATCTTCTCGACCATCACCCGCAAGACTTCGGCCTTTTCAAAGGCATATTCCTCGGCAGCGGCATACATCTCGCCCTCCAGTTGCTCGATGAGCTCGCGCATGTGGCCTTTGAGGATCTTGCGGATGGCCGCAATGTTTTGGAGATAGGCTTCCTCGGGGAACAAACCTTCGCAGGGGCCTTTGCAATTGCCGATTTGGTATTCGAGGCAGACCTTGAATTTGCCCGCCTTCACATTGGCCTCGGTGAGGGAATAGTTGCAGGTGCGGAACTTGTAGTTTTGGCGGATCAATTCGATGAAGGCGTGCATCGTTTTCACCGAGGTGAAGGGGCCGAAGTACTCTGTCTGCGCATCGCTGCGGTCACGGGTGGAGAAGACGCGGGGAAACCGCTCCTTGGTGATGCAGATGTAAGGATAGGTCTTGCCGTCCTTGAGGTTGATGTTGTACTTGGGCTGATGCTCCTTGATGAAATTGTTCTCAAGGGTGAGGGCTTCAGACTCGCTGTGGGTGATCGTGTATTGGATGTCGTCGATCTGGGCCACCATCGTGGCGATGCGGTAGCTGTGGGCGCGGCCGCTGTTGAAGTAACTGCGCACGCGCTTCACGAGGCTCTTGGCCTTGCCAATGTAGAGCAGCGATCCATTTTTGTTGTAGTAGCGATAGACCCCAGGTGCATCGGGCACCAGTCTCAGTTGCTCTCTGACCTTGTCGGAATGCGTGTGCTCAGTCATCTTCGACGTTCATGATCGACTTGAAGCCCTTGGTTAGGCTGTCTGTCCATGTGTTTTTGCGCTGGTAGTCATATTTGGAGCAGTCGAGCTCTACGTCAAAGCCAGCGGGGACGGGGAAGCGGTCCCTGGGCAGGTTGATGGTGGAGTCGCCATAGACCTTTTGCATAAACAGGCCAAAGATGGGCAGGGCCATGCTTGCACCCTGGCCATAGAGCAGCGACCTGAAACGCATCGTGC
This sequence comes from Bacteroidota bacterium, assembly GCA_031415375.1. Lineage (GTDB taxonomy): Bacteria > Bacteroidota > Bacteroidia > J057 > JADKCL01 > JADKCL01. The sequence continues at coordinate 19,458 of JANORP010000319.1, forward strand.
GCTCAGAGCAGCCGACCCAAGTGCCACCGACGAGGTAGGGGGTCACGCCCACAAACCAGCCGTCGGATTGTTTTTGCGTGGTGCCGGTCTTGCCGCCAATTTCCATGTTGAGCTTGTAGCGCGAGCGCAAGCGTCCGCCTGTGCCGCCCGCCTCGTTCACGACCGCTTTGAGCATGTCGATCATCATATAGGCGGTGTTTTCAGAGATGGCCTCGCGGCTTTGGGTCTGGAAATCGGCGAGCACATTGCCATTGCGGTCCTCGATGCGGGTCACGAAGAGGGGCTCGTTGTACACGCCCTTGTTGGCAAATGTGCAATAGGCGCTGGTGAGCTCATAGACGCTGAGGTCGGTGGTACCGAGCGCGAGCGAGGGCACGCAGTCGAGCGGGGATGTGATGCCCATCTTGCGGGCCCATTCGCAGACGACATTGGGGCCGATGCGTTTCATGACGCGGGCGGTGATGAGGTTGGTGGATGTGGCGAGGCCACGGCGCAAGGTCATGAATCCGCCGATGGCACCGTCGGCATTTTTGGGTGCCCAGATTTGCTTGCCGAGGTCGTTGTAAAAAAAGACGGGCTGATTGAGCTCCAAGTCGCAAGGGGTGGATCCATTGTCAAAGGCGGCGCAATAGACAAAGGGCTTGAAGGTCGAGCCGACTTGGCGCTTGCCGGTATAGACGTGGTCATATTTGAAAAAGCGGTGGTTGATGCCGCCCACCCATGCCTTGACGTGGCCATTGGTGGGATCGACGGCGATGAAGCCCGACTCCAGAAACCGCGAATAATACATGAGGGAATCCATGGGGCTGATCATGGTATCCTTGATCTGCCCGCTCCAGCTGAAGATGTCGGTGCGCACGGGTGTGTTGAATTCCTCCATGATCTCCGTGTGGTTCATGCCGGCGGCCTTGGCTTTGATGTAGCGGTCGCTGCGACGCATGATGCCCGGGAGGAAGGTCGAGTCTTCGAGCCAGGGCTCGTGGCCCTCGATGTGCTTGGCAAAGATCTTTTGGAATTCAGACAAGTGCTCGGTCGTGGCCTCCTCGGCATAGCGCTGCATGCGCGAGTCGATGGTGGTATAGACCTTGAGGCCGTCACGGTAGGGATCGTGGCCGGTGGTTTTGCACCAGACCTTGAGCCACTGCCGCAGGTGTTCGGTGAAATAGGGTGCAAGGCCGAGTTCGCGGTAGTCACTTTTTTCCTTGGTGCCCAGCGGGAGTGCCTTGAGGGCCTCCACGTCCATGTCCTTGGACAGGTAGCCGTTCGCATCCATCAACTCCAAGATGGTGTTGCGTCGCCGCATGGCGGCGTCGGGATGCGTGCGTGGGTTGTATTCGCCAGTGCCTTTGAGCAGGCCCACGAGCAATGCAGCCTCCTGCACTTCCAAGGACTTGGCATCTTTTCCAAAAAACTCCTCTGCGCCGTTTTCGATCCCATAAGTGTTGCCTACAAAGGACACGGTGTTGAGGTAGGCGGTGATGATTTCTTCTTTGGTGAAGCTGTGTTCCAGGACCACCGCGACGACCATTTCCTTGAGTTTGCGCCAAATGCTGCGCTCGCGGCCGATCATGGTGTAAAGGTTGCGGGCGAGTTGCATGGAGATCGTGCTGCCGCCCCGGGGTTTCTCGCCTTGGAGCAGCTCCTTGGCGATGGCAAAGGGCGATTGGGGATCGATGCCAGAGTGGCTGTAGAAGCGCAGGTCCTCGGTGGCGATGAGGGCACTGATCACGTAGGGGGAGATGTCTTCGAGCTTCACGCTCACGCGGTGCTCTTGCTCATACAGGTTGCGGATGATCACGCCGTCGGCGGAGTAAATACGTGTACTGAGGTCAGAATGTGGGTTTTCGATCACATCCATGGGGGGCATGTCTGTGAGGGCGATGATGATCACGACCCCGATCAGGGCAAATACCAACCCGACCCCTGTCAAAAGGATGGTTCTAAACAGCCGAAACCAGCGTCGTCGCTTCAGTGCCGCCGGTTGGTCAAAGACGGCCTTGACCCGCTTGGGTTCCATCGGGCGAATTTCAGGAGTATTGGAGATCACGCGTATCTGATGAATTTTTGGACCCGCAAGTTATGAAATATCTACACGGCGCAACAGGGGCTGTTTGAATGTTGTGGCGACAGGTATGGGATGGTTGGCTGCGGGATGCCCTTTTGGAGTGGGTGGTGTTTGGGGCGAGAGCGGTGTAGATGCTGTAGAGACGTGTCCCAAAAGCGGCAGGAAAGCGGCTTCAATAGGAAGGCGCACGGTATTGCAGGCAAGTTTGGTAGGGAATTGCTTGCGGGCGATCCTTCGACGGAGTATATGGACGGGATCGATTTTGCGATTCCCAAGGCCAAGATCAGGGGCAAGTGCTGGCATGCGCTTGATCCCTCGCCTGCCTGATTTCATCATCGACATCAGGCTGGAGCTGGAGCTGGCGATCCCGCAGGGGCCAAGCGGCTTTTTGATGATGCCTCCGATGCAAGAAGCGGCGGCAAATTCGCGCTGGTTGCGGAAGTAGTCGCGGTAATGGACTTTGCCTTTTGAGGGGATGCTCATTGTGTATGAAAAGGCGCCATGCTCAGACACTGTTTGCCGTCGCGCACCTTGAAGGTGATGTCGTGGAGCCTGCCTGAGATCAATTGTATGCTTTGTGCTTTTGCCATTTTGTTTTGCGTTTTTATGTTGGAATTAAAATAGGGAAATTTTTTGGAATGGGGGAGTTCAGAGTCGGCGGCGGGTGCATTGTTCATTATTTGGGTCGATTTGTGATGGTTTGGTTGTTTGATGTTAAATTTTTTGTGATACTGTGGTTTTTTTTTGATTGGGGGCTTGCATTTTTGAAAAGGTGTATGTAGCTTCGATTATTGCCGACAAAAGTCTGTAACCTTAGCATGCCAGCGTAAACAACGTATGCGTTACAGGAAGCAGATTTAGTGGGCATTTGTCGCCTACTATTCAAAACATTAGAGTCAAATAAAAGTCAAATTGTTAAATAGTCTGCTGCACTATTCTGCATGAGCATCGTGGTGAAGTTGGACGATTGTAGCGTCAATGATCAAGGCAAAAGCATATTAACATATCATTCCTATGGCATCAGAAGTGTATTTTTTTGCAGAAACAGACTTGATGGAGGCACAGGCATCTTCGGACGATGCTTTTGGGCCAATTATCAACAACAACCCTGAGAATAATTTTAGGGTAACAAGTATTCACCGCGGAAAATTGCCACCGCAAACGACCATTCGACTTACCCCAAATGCATTTGCCATTTGCGATGGAAGGATTAGGGTTCAGCAAGACAATTTCAATCCAAACTTATTGTCAATTGTTCTTGCACCTGATGAGAACATTTTGCCAGGGGTTCCGATTCGGTATTTCGTATATCACGGTATCAGAAAAGATAGCCTATTTGTTGGAAATACACTCCTGCAGACACCGTTGACTAACCATTTAGGGAATAGTAATTCAAATCCCTTCTTTGTGCCAGATTCCTTAGGCTTGGCATTTCGTCCTGCTAATGCAAATCCCCCTTCCCCAGAATTTGCGCGTGAAGATTCTGATTCAATTCAATCATTGTTCTTTGAGACTTCAGCGCTTAAGCCAATTTTGGTTAAAGCAGGTGAGCCCCTTGGGCTATTTGATGGGGTTGCCTTTGGGATGGAGATCATCTTAGAAACGCAGTGGGAGGATGCTAGCTTGAGCCTTGTGAGGAATTTTGAAACCCTCTCTGCTCCCAATAACGGAAATGTACTGGCCATATCAACTAACGATACCTTGGCCAAGCAACGCGCCATGAGAGAGAGGGTACATGGATTCCTAGACCCAGTCGCATTTTATGGGGCATGTTTCTGCGCAAATGTCAAGATCAATGTTATTCCGTTGGCCATACCGTTGCTAGGTTCATCTTCAGTAAGGATCCTCAGTTCCGATTTGTTGCATTCTTCTGTGGAAGTAATGTTCTTCAACCGCGGAACCGTGTATGTGGACATCCGCAATCACAATGGCCTCTCTTACAACTATTATGATTGTTATGGAGTCGGACACGTTCGCTTAGGCTTGAATAGTAATTTATTGGAAAGGAAAAGTGAGGCTAACTTGCCACTCAGTACTACCCGGAACTACTATACATTTGGTT